>NZ_MLAO01000005.1 GCF_002272835.1 Helicobacter sp. 11S03491-1 | reverse complement strand
TTGATGGATCCTATAGGTTTTGTGATTAGGGATTTAGGGTTAGGGGGATACTTTGGGATTAAGAATAAAAATGAATTTTATGCTTATGCTTCCCCTTTGGGATTAGGGTTTGGGTATAAGTTTTGAGGAAGAGGAGGATAACATGGTATAATATCAAGAAAAATAAAGGATAATTTTGGAAAATTTTGAAGTTTCGCAGCGTGCAAAATTACCTACTCGTTTTGGAAATTTTCTTATTCAGTCTTTTAGAGAACTACGAAAAGAAAATAACTGCGAATGCCCCTTGGATCATTTGGTAATTTTTACGGATTCGCTTTCTGAGGTACCTTTAGTGCGCGTTCATTCTGAATGCCTTACAGGAGATGTATTTGGTTCACAAAAATGTGATTGTGGTGGAGAACTTGCATTGGCTATGCAAAAAATTTCTCAAAATGCACAAGAAGGACAGGGTGGAATGCTTATTTATCTACGTCAAGAAGGAAGGGGTATTGGTCTATTTAATAAGGTCAATGCTTATGCTTTGCAAGATGAAGGTTATGATACAGTAGAAGCCAATGAAGCACTTGGATTTAAGAGTGATAATAGGGATTACTCAATTGTTGGGGATATTTTGAACTATTATAAAATTAAAAAAATCCGTTTGCTTACAAATAATCCTGGAAAAATTCAAGCCATGAGTCAATATGTGGAGGTAATCAGAGATAGTATTATTGTCCCAAGTAATTGTTATAATCAAAAATATTTAAATACAAAAAAATCAAAATTAGGACATTTATTATAAGATGCAAAAGAATATTAGTTTTTATGAAGCAATAGATCTCTTAAGACAGACAAAGATAGATTTATTAAGCAAAGAAAAAGTTATCTTTAGTGATGGGCTTAATAGAATATTGGCTCAAGATGTTGTTGCCAAAGATAATATGCCAAAATTCTGTACTTCAAGCATGGATGGGTATGCTTTTTGTTATGAAGATTTAGGAATACTTCAAACGCAAGGATTGGTATTACAAGGAGATAATCCTGCAGGAGCTGAAGATAAAAAAAGTCTTGAGTCCAAAGCGACAATCAAGACTTTTACAGGTTCTAAAATGCCTCAAAATAGCGATACTATTTTAATAGTTGAAAATGCTCTGATTAAAGAGGGGAGAGTATTTTTATCTCCAAACGCTTCTTTGCCTAAGAAAGGACAATGGGTAAGACAAGTTGGCGAAAATTATTCTAAGGGCGATGTTTTATTAAGAAAAAATTCCCGTATAGGGGCTTATGAGATTGGTCTTTTAGCAGATCTCAATCAAGTATTTATTGAAGTCTATAAGAAGCCAAGAGTTGCGATTTTGAGTGGAGGAAGCGAAATTATAGAAGTTGGGGAAGAAAGAATATCTGATAATACTATTTATAGTGTTAATAATCATCTGTTAAAAGCAATGGTTATATCAATGGGTGGAGAGGCGGTGCTTTATCCTGTTATGCCTGATAATAAAGAAGATATTAAGACTATGATGAGTGAGGCATTAAGAGATTGTGATATTTTGCTTAGCACCGGAGGGATGAGCATGGGTGATTATGATTTTACCCAACAAGCTATAGAGGAACTCTGTGAAATTGTATTTAAAGGGGTGCGTATTAAGCCGGGGAAACCTGTAATTTATGGGATTTTTCAAAATCAAAATCAAAAAAAATATTTATTTGGATTGCCCGGATTTCCAAATTCTGCAGCTATAACCTTTTATTTATTTGGTAAGATTATTTTTGCTAAGATGTTGGGCATGGATTATAAACATCAATTTGTAAAAGCTATTTTAAGTGAAAAAATTTCTAAAAATGATGAAAGAATGGAATTCCGAGTTTGTGATTTAAACATTTCTAATGGAAAATATCAGGTTGATTTTTCTACTAAAAGAGTCTTGCAAAGTTCAGTAGTGAATAATTTGTGTGGAGAATCTGCCCTTGTTGTTTTGCCGGAAGGTGAAGGCGAAGTTGCTAAAGGTGCTGAAGTGGATATTATTTTTTTTAAAAACTTTTTATAAGGAGATATACAATGGTAAGTGTTGAGTTTTTAGGACCAATTGGGGAGCAAAAAATGGAGTTTGATATTAGTACTTTATCTGAATTGAAAGCAAAATTAGGAGAAATACAAAATATTGCTAAATGGTTGCCAATGAGTGCATTGGCACTTAATGATGTGTTGATAGAAGATCCGGATACGCCTCTAAAAGATGGTGATAAAATTGTCGTTCTCCCTCCGGTTTGTGGTGGATAAAAAATGTTAGAAATTTATGAAGGGGCATTGCCTACTTATAAAATTTATCAAAAATGGGAACAAATCGCTAGGGAAAAAAATTTAGGAGCATTTTGTGTATTTACCGGAATTGTGAGAAATGAAAATAAAATGGATGGACTAAGCTTTGATATCTATGAACCTCTTTTGAAAAAATGGTTTGAAAATTGGAGTGACAAAGGAAATAAACAAGGGGTTATTTTGTTTATGGCACATTCAAAGGGTAATGTAGAAAATGGAGAAAGTTCTTATATGTCTGCAGTTGTTTCTATGCAAAGAAGACCTGCATTAGCTTTGTATGAGAAGTTTATTGAAGATTTTAAACATAATGCGCCAATTTGGAAATATGATTTCAAATCAGATAAGAGATTTTATGCCCAAGATAGGAGTCACTTATTGCCGGGAAGCGGTATCTTGGCATAATGACAAAAGTTATAGCTTTTAGTGGAAGAAGCAACAGCGGCAAAACAACTCTTATTGAAAAATTAATCCAAATTTTATCTTCACATTATCACGTAGGCGTTATTAAGCACGATCCCAAAAATAAGGCTATATTTGATATGCAGGGCAAAGATAGCTATCGATTTTTTCATAACGGAGCTGATGTAATCGTAACTTCACCTCTTAAAACTACAATTATGATAAATGAGTTTAAAAATATTAATTTATTGTGTGAAATGTTTTTGGACAAAGATTATATTTTTATAGAAGGTTTAAAAGAAATGCCATTTCCTAGGATTTGTGTAGCAAGAGAAGAAATTGATAAAGAATACATTTCTTTTAGCGATGCTTTTGCAATTGATGGGAGTGTTAAAAATCTTGAGATTCTCCCTAATAATTCTAAATTGCTTGATTTGAATAACCCTAAAGAAATTCTTGATTGGATTAATAAAAATGCAAAGGAAATTAATGGATAAGATAAATATAGGTATTGTAGTGGCAAGTGATAGGGCTTTTGAAGGTATTTATGAAGATATTTCCGGAAAAGCAATTGAGGAAGTTTTAAACGAATATATTTTAAATCAATGTGAATATTTTTATCGACTTGTTCAAGATGATCAAAAGATGATTGAACAAGCACTTATTGAACTTTGCGATGATCAAAAATGTGATTTAATAGTTACTACAGGGGGGACAGGACCTGCGTTAAGAGATGTTACTCCTGAGGCTACACAAGGGGTGTGTGAAAAAATGATGCCCGGATTTGGTGAATTAATGCGTCAAGCAAGTCTGAAATATGTCCCTACAGCAATTTTATCAAGACAAACTGCGGGAATTCGCAATCGTTGTTTTATACTCAATCTCCCGGGCAAACCAAAAAGTATTAGAGAATGTTTGGAGGCTGTTTTTCCCGCAATACCATATTGCATTGATTTGATTGGTGGGGCTTTTATAGAAGCAAATGATAAAAATATTAAGATATTTCGTCCAAAATCTTGAAGGATTCGAACATGCAATTAACCCATATCAATGAACAAAATCACCCGACAATGGTAGATGTAAGCGCCAAGATAGAGACTAAAAGAGTGGCTAGGGCAAGTGGAAAAATCACTATGAGTCCTCAAGCTTATCAAGCTATTATTGCTCAAACTGTCCATAAGGGACCTGTTTTGCAGACAGCTATTATTGCCGCTATTATGGGGGCTAAAAAAACAAGTGAAATGATTCCGATGTGCCATCCTTTATTCCTTACAGGCATTGATGTAGAAATTAAAGAAGAAAATAAAACTTGTAGTTTTATTTTGAGTTCAATTGTAAAAACAGAGGGCAAGACAGGCGTAGAAATGGAAGCTTTAACGAGTGTAAGCATAGGGCTATTGACAATTTATGATATGGTAAAGGCAATTGATAAATCAATGTTGATAAGTGAAATAAAATTAGAATCAAAAAGCGGAGGGAAAAGCGGTGATTACAAAAGGTCTTAAATACCATTGCATTAAGATTTGTGATAAAATAAATTCACTCTGGATTCCAAACTCAATAGGATAAATTTTGAAGACAATCAATCTGGTTATTCTTTTTAGTGGCAATGGCAGCAATATGCAAAATATTGTTGAAACATTACGCAATAAAGTATTTTTTAATAATCTTGATTTGGAAAATAAAGATGAAATAGAGATTGCATTTCCTTTTTGCATCACCAACAATCCAAATGCTTATGGTATTTCTAGATGTAAAGAATTGGGGATAGAATGTAAAGTTTTATCACATAAAGATTTTTCCGGAAGAGAAGAGTTTGATAGGGCATTGCTAAAGCTTATTGCCGGCACTCAAGTTGAGCTTGTGATTTTATCGGGTTTTATGAGAGTATTATCCCCAATTTTTACTTCTAACCTCAAAAGTATCAACATCCACCCCTCTCTTCTTCCTAAATACAAAGGGATAAAAGCGATACAAGAAAGTTATCAATCAGATGATAATCATGGAGGTGTAAGCGTGCATTGGGTTAATGATGTTTTAGATGGTGGAGAGATAATTTTGCAAGATTGCATTCCAAAAATTTCAGGCGAAAGTTTGGAAGGTTTTCAAAAAAGAATTCATCATCTGGAATATAAGCTATATCCAAAGGCAATTCTTAAAGCACTCAATCTTACACAAAGTAATACTCATGGATAATTTAGTTACATTTGCAATTATTTCAATTTTGATTGTGCTAGCTCCTTTTGTAAGCAAGATAACTAAAATTCCTATTGTTGTTGTTGAGATGATACTGGGGGCTTTGGCTTATTATTTTGGTATTTTTAAGCATTCAGAAGCTTTTGATATACTGGCCGAAGTAGGATTTTTATTTTTAATGTTTTTGTGTGGTATGGAAGTTGATTTGCGTGGTTTTAAACAGCTTGGAAAAAAATTTTTAAAAAGAGCAGGTATTTATTTTCTTGTTTTGTATGTTGTAGCCACTTCTGCTGTTTTGATTTTGAAACTTCCTCCTATTTATATTGCTGCTTTTCCTGTAATGAGTTTGGGCATGATTATGGCTTTGATTAAAGATTATGGCAAAAATATGCCATGGCTTGATTTGGCTTTAAAAGTTGGAATTATTGGAGAGCTTGTGAGTATTGCTATTTTGGTAATTATCAACGGTTCTTATTCCTATGGTTTAACAATTGATCTTTATAAAACTTTGGCTGTTTTATTGTTGTTTTTACTCGTTATTATTAGTGTATTTCAAATAGGCAAAATATTATTTTGGTGGTTTCCAAATTTAAAACTATTTATTATGCCTTATGATGATGCTAACAATCAAGATATTCGTTTTAGCATGATGTTATTTTTTGGATTGATTGTAATTGTTATTTGGCTAGGACTAGAGAGCGTTTTGGGAGCATTTTTGGCAGGTATGATTGTAGCGACATTTTTTCCATACAAACACGAATTAGTCCATAAACTTAATGATATTGGATTTGGTTTTTTTGTTCCATTATTTTTTATCCATGTAGGTTCTACGCTGGATTTGTCGCTTATTTTACATACACCAAGTTTATTTTTGCACGGAGCATTGATTGTAGTGGCTATGATTTCCTTGCGTTTATTCTCTGCAACCATAGCCTTTAGAAGTTATTTCAAAAGCGCGAAAAATACTATTTTGTTTGCTTTAAGCGATTCAATGCCTTTAACTTTTTTGGTTGCTACGGCTGCTTTGGGCTTACAATTGCATGCGATGGATCAAAATACCTATTATTCATTTTTGTTGGCAGCAATTTTTGAGGGCATTATTTTTACAATTGTTATCAAACTTGTTTATAATTTTTGGAAGATCAAATAATCAGAAAAAAATTATCTTTTTCTGATGTCTATATTAAAAATATGGGGTTGTTTTGTGATTAGGACTTCAAGTTTGATTGTACCCGGTTTAATACCCTTAGGACTGATAACTATAAACCCACCTTTTGCTTTGCCTACAACACTTAATGTTGATTTTCTCAGATAATTGGTTGCCATAATTTTGCGTGCTTCTCTTTGTTCTTGAAATGTTTGTTGGCTTTGTATGTTGTCAATAATAAATGGATTAAGAAACATATTATAGACAAGAAACCCTCCGCGACCAAAATAAAATATTGGCGCCATTATATTTGTATTTGAAGATACACCGGGAGTTGGGATACCAAAATCTTGTAAAATACTCGTAAAATCATAATTAGAATTGAGAATTTCACGATAAGTCAAAATCATAAGCTTAGAACCATTTTGGGTAGCAGATAAATTATGTGTATCTAATATGATGTCCGGTCCTTGTAGGATTTGTGCCCCGATATAAATCACTAAAGGGGGATTTTTCAACCCACCTAAAGTGTTTTGAGAAATTTCTATTTGGACTTTTGAATCAGGGTGGCCGGATTCCAAAATTTCTACACCCTTATCATAACGTGCGATATTTTCAGGAATTACATTATAACGTGCGCATGACACGAACAATAAGGCAATACCAGCTAATAAGATCGTTTTAATCTTCATAGAATATCCTTATTTTGCATAAAATTATGCCGGATTTTTTGAAGATATTCTATCATCTCTAAATAAAGTTTTGTATTTTGTTTTTAACCCTTCAATAACTTTAATAATTTCTTTTTGCCCATAAGAAGTTTCTTCATCCGGTTTATCTAATTCTTGCAGATAAATATCAATAGCTTTTTCGATATTATGGGGCTTTACCCCTGCAAAATATAATGCTACCCCTAACATATCAATAACTTCTAAAGCTAGATCTTCAAAGTCTATTTTGTCTATTTTTTCATTGTTGTTTTTCATAATTATTTTCCTTATAGGGGATTTTGAAGAATTCTTTGTATTTGAAGTTTAATATCTTCATATAAAAAACTTTCTTTAAAACCTTCTATTCTTCCACCGGAGGCATTTTTATGTCCTCCTCCATTGAAAAATTCTTTGCTCATCATGCTGACATCACACTTTCCATTTGCCCGAAGACTTATATTACCCTTAGGATTGACGTCTATATAAAAATCAAATTCAGGATTTTTAGCTAAAAATAAATTAGCAAGAACACTAATCCCTCCCATAGAATAACTTAAAAAACCTTTTTTATCTCTATAAATAATTGTACATTGGTCTTTTTTCTTTGAGAGAAGATTGACTTGAGCAAAGGAAGCTATATTATCCATTGTTTGCAAATCAGGATTGCCTCCTAATGCGATTTTTTTAAGTTTAAAAATTTCGTTATCAAATTTGACTTCACCTCCTTGGAGCAAGAGATAGTCTTTGGCTTGTTTAAGAAGATTGAGTTTATAATCTCTATGATCTGTATCAAACATAAATCGATTGAGTTCATTGGAGCTTGATATCATACTCATAGCTACTTTTCCAAATTCAAATCCAAATCCCTTTTCTTTCCAGATATCAACTGAATTAATCATTTCTGCCATAGGAGTGAGCCATTTTTCATCACTAGGGCATAATAAAGGATATTTTTCTTTGAGCGTTTCATAAGTAATTTTTGTAGCGCAACGATTAATGTCCAAGTAATACCAATGATAAATTTTGGCAGATTCTTCACCGCTGATGTGATGATCTAAAAGTAAAATTTCAACATCTTTTCCTGAAAGTTTCATCTCATCAACTCTTTCTTGTAGGTATTTGGCTTCCGGGAGAGAAAGATTTAAATCAGTAATGAGTATCAAAAATTTTGTTTGTGTCTTAGAGTTGAATTTTGATTCTAAAAGAGTTTCTGGAGAATGATTTATATGATTGATTATGGCATTGATTCTAGCGAGGACTTCTTTACCATAATTTGCATTATAGAAATAAATATTCTTAAAAAAATGTCTTGATATGAGTTGGCAACCATAACCATCTAAATCTATGTGAGATAAGTGATGAACTTGCATTATTCTCCTTAAAAATTAATATTAATATTGCCTAATACTTCGTATTTTGCATTTGTATCAAGCTCTGCATGGCTTAGAACTACTAAGTCTAATTTGAATTGTTCAATTTTGTTTGCCAATGCCCGTCTAAGCTCAGGATCGACAATTAATATTACAGGAGCAATACCTTTTTGAAGCACTTTCATTGATTCTTCGCTAATAGACTCTATGAGTTTTTGCATATCAGCTGTATTTAAAAGTAAAGTTTTACCTGATGGTTGTTCTTTGAGTTTGCCTAAAAGATATTGTTCAGAATTTGTTGATAAGGTCAAAAGTTTTAAATTCCCATCTTCAGATTTAAAAATATTAGTAATAACTCTTGCAAGTTTTGACCGAACCTGTTCGGTAATAATAGCTACATCATTTTGGACAATAGGAGCGATGTCAGTGATGGTCTCAAGGATAGTAAGCATGTCTTTGATGGGAATTTTTTCATGGAGTAATTCTTGCAAGACAGATCGGATAACTCCTGTAGGGATTTTTTTGGCTTCTTCAATAATGGCAGGATAATCTTGTGAAAGTCTATCCATCAGTGATTTGACTTCATCTTTGGTGATAAATTCTTCAGCATAATTTTTCACAAGCTCACTCATATGGGTAGCAATGACCGTAGAAGGATCAATAATGGTATAGCCTTGAATAATTGCTTCTTCTTTGTCTTTGGGATCTACCCACAAAGCATCCATACCAAAAGCAGGTTCTTTGGTAGGAATACCTTCAATTTCTTTGCTCACAAATCCGGTATTCATTGCTAAAAATTTATCAGGCATCACACTTCCCTCACCAATCACAATGCCCTTAAGCTTGATTTCATAATGGGTTGGAGGGAGTTGAAGGTTATCTCGGATGCGGATTTGAGGCATTAAAAATCCATAGTCATTGGCAATTTTTTTTCTGATTCCCCTAACTCTCTCCAGAAGATCCCCCCCTTGTTTTACATCTGCAAGTCCTATAAGTTGGTAACCTAAGGCAAGTTCTAAAAGCTCAATTTTAAGCACTTCATCAATTGCTTTTTCTTCTTCTTTTTTGATTTCTTCAGGAGTTTTTTGAGTTTTTGTATTTGGAGTATGAGTGTGGGCATCTGTTTGCGCAGAAGATGGAGAATCATTTGTGGAAAGATCAAGATCCATCTTTTTGCCCAGCCATTTTTCAAATATAGAAAATAAATTTTGATTATCCCCTCTAGATATAAGCCAAGCAACAAATAAAAATAAAAACCCCACAAAAGCAAGCGAAAAAGTTGGCAAGCCCGGCACAGTTGCGAATAAAAGCAAAATCGATCCCACAATAATAAGAGTCTTGCTTCTATCAGTTAATTGGGTGATTAATTTGGAAGCAAAGTTTTCTTCTTCTCCTTGCGTAGTTCTAGTGGCTACAATACCTGTAGCTGTAGCAATAATAAGGGCAGGGATTTGACCCACTAACCCATCTCCTATAGTAAGAACTGTAAAAGTAGAAGCACTAAAAGCTATGCTCATATCTCTTTGGAATACACCAACTAAGAAGCCTCCAATAATATTGATTAAAGTAATAATAATCGAAGCAACAGCATCGCCTTTGACAAATTTACTCGCTCCATCCATTGCTCCATAAAAATCAGCTTCTTGAGTAAGCGCTCCACGTCGTTTCTTGGCTTCTTCATTATCAATAAGTCCGGAGTTTAAATCTGCATCAATGGCCATTTGTTTCCCGGGCATAGCATCGAGTGCAAATCTGGCTCTGACTTCTGTAACGCGTGTTGAACCATTGGTTACTACAAGCAGATTGACAAGCACAAGAATAGTAAAAACGATGGTCCCAATGATATAATTACCCCCTACTGTGAATTCTCCAAACGCTGCAATAATATCACTCACAGCTTCAGGACCTCTATAGCCTTCTGTAAGAATCATTCTTGTTGTAGCAACATTAAGAGCCAATCGATAAAGAGTTACGATAAGCAAAAGAGTAGGAAAGGCTGAGAAATCTGTAGGTTTGGTAATATAAAGACCTATTAAGATAATAAGAATAGAAAGTGCGATTGATATGGTCAATAAAAAATCAAGTAAAAAAGGTGGGAGAGGGACAATAATGATGGCTAAAATAGCAATGACAAATGCAACAACCGTTAAATCTTTGGATTGAGTGATATATCGCAGATAAGGAACGACTTTTTTAATAACATTTTTTTGTCTATCTGAAGCCACTAAGTTTATGCCTTTTTTGGATTATTTATTATTCGAGATAGGATTCTACAATTTTTAATGTAAAATTTTGCTTTTTTATGTATAATTCTATCTTTAAATTTATACCATTCAGGAGGTCATTATGGCTTTAGATACGGCGAAAAAACAAGAAATTATTTCACAATTTGCCAGAGATAGCAAGGATACAGGATCTTCAGAAGTCCAAATAGGGTTATTGAGTCAAAGAATTTCAAGTTTAACACAACATCTCAAAGAAAATCCAAAAGATCACTCAAGCAGATTAGGGTTATTGAAATTAGTGGGGCAGAGAAAACATCTTCTTAAATACCTCAAAAAAACACAATATGAAAGATATGCTAATTTGATTGCTAAATTAGGCATCAAAGACAGATAATTTAGCTATGTCACTAAGATATAGCAATAAAATAGGTCTCTTTTTAACTCTTCTATCCTGTGGAGTTTATTTATTTTCATCTATAAAAGGTTCTCCACAGGTTTTTTCAGTTTTATTTTTATTAGCGTTGCTTGTTTATTCAAGATTTTTTCAAAAATTAGACTCCATCCCTAAAGAAATTAAATTTATTGCTTATGCATTTGCCGGTATTTTTTTTACAACATTTCCTAATATGTTTGTGAATGATAGTTTTAGCTATGGTTTGCGAATTTTTAATATGCCTTTAGGTTATTTAGTCGGAGCTTTTCTTTTGGTACTTCTTATTGGTTCAAGAATAATATTAAATCAAAAAATTATTTTTTATATGATTGGGGTGGCTTGTTTTGTCAATGGTTTGATTGCTGTTTTTCAGAAAGTTTTTTTAGATATTGATAGGGTTGGGGGTTTTTCAGGAATCTCTGAATTTGGGAATGTTGGTTCTGTTTTGGGGTTGTGTGCTCTTGCTTGTTTTTTAAGATTAAATTCTTCTTTAAAAGAAAAGATTTTTTTTGGTATGGCTGTTATTTTTGCAATTATTGTGATGATTTTCAGTGAGACTCGTGGTGTTATTTTGGGTTTTGTCGTTGGCAGTATAGCACTTTTTATACTTTTTATACTTTTTAATTCCAATAAACATATACGATTAAAACTACTTAAAAAAATAATATTTTTTATTGTCATAGGTGGGGTTGTTTTGGCTTTTGTTCCTCAAGTGCGTTCTTCAATGGCAAGATTTTATCAAGCAAATTCCGACATTAAAGAATATAAAGAAAATAATTATAATACAAGCCTGGGATTGCGTTTTGAGATGTGGAAAGAAGCTATTGCTATTATCAAGCTTTCTCCTATTATTGGCTTGAGCCCCAAAAGCATTTGTGATAGAAAATACGAAATCAACAGACTTGCTAAATCAGATAGAGATCCCAAAACATTGAATTGTTATGGCAGGTATCATAATGAGATTTTAAATACATTGGCAAGAAAGGGTATTTTAGGGCTTTTGGCTTTGTTGGCAACATGGTTGAGTATTGGAATTTTTTCTATCAAGGCTATCCAAAAGAGAAAAGGTAATATTCCTGCTTATATGATGATGGGCATTTTGGTTTATTATATTGTTAGTGGAGGGAGTGGAGAGCCAATGAGCGCTTTTATGGATGGTAATTTCTTTATCATCACAATGGTGATTTTAAGCTCTCTTGCTTATTGGGGAATCAAGAAGGGTCAAGAAGGGTGTTGTTGAAAACTAAAATTTTATCATTTTTTTGAAAAAATAATAAAAAAGATAAAAATATCAAATTAATTATTCGAATACTAAAAATAAAAAGATGAGAATTTTGATTTTATGGCATTATTCAATCATAAAAAATACTCTCTTAAGACTATTGCATATTTTTAGAATATTTTAACTTTATAAGAGATATTGTATTTTTGGCTATTTTTTAACTTTTTTATTAAGGATATGAAATTTATCTCATTTTAAGATGTTTTAAATCATCATTTTGAAATAGATATAAAGAAGATTTTATAAGATTATTAAAGCATGAAAATAATAAATATTTTATTTTTAATATAATATTATTTTTTATAAAAAATAAATAATAAAATGATTTTATTCCTAATTTTTTAATCTATTGCCATAAAATCAGAATTTAATTTTTTGATTATTTGTTTTTAAGAGCGATCCCGGTTTTTTATTTTAATAGAGTATCTTGGACTTAAAATATTTATTTTTAAAAGCTATATATTTAATTTATTATTATCAATAAAAAATAAAAATTAAATTATTGACTAAATTAACCCAATTTTATTTCCAATCCTCCACATATTACGTTTAATTCTATCAATAAAACTTCTCTTAAATTTTTTAACAGTAATTTTCGATATTTCTTGTTTGCCTCTTTCTTTAAAGTCTTCAGCAATTATCTTGCCCATACATTGAATAAAGTTATATTCTTTTAGGCAAAGTTCTCTTGCTTTTTTGATAGATTCAATATTTTTTTCCCATAAATTGTTTGTTATGGCTTCTTGTATTATCTTGATAGCTTCTTGGGGTTTGTTAATATCAATGGTAATATAAGAATCATTAGGGAAGTATTCCCCAATATTGGGAGCCCCGCAATAAATAGGCATTGTATAGGCAAGATAACAATCGATAATTTTTTCTGTAAAGTAATGAGGAATAGAAGAATTTTCAATAGCGATTGAATATTTATAATCCCTCAAGCCATCTATTTTATTGGTCAATTCATGAACTGTTCCGGATCCATAAAAATCAATCTCTTGTCCTATTTTTTGATTTTTAAGCCACATTACAAATTCTCTGCGCGCCAGATGTCCCGGAAAGATAGATTTGTGGATAGAGGCGATACAAGAAATTGTTTTTGTTTTTTGATTTAGGGGCATTTGAGAAATGGTTTTATAAGGAGGTTTATTTTTGCTATATAACATCCAATACATCATCGGGTGATGGGGAATATAATGAAGATGGGCAGGATCTTTTGCCAAAAGTTCACAAACAAAGCCAAAAACTTTTCTGAAATTTTTATAGGTTCTTTTTTGTTTTGCAAATTCATTTTTAAAACAAATATGATATTTAGATGAATTTGGTATATAAGGCTCTTGTTGCAAGGCAAAAAGATTATCTTTGCCTACATGAAGCGTCCTATTTTTATCAACTCGGTTGAGCATAACCACATAATCGCTTTGATTAAATTTTGTACTAAAAATTATTTGCAAGTCTTTTTGATTATAGCACCCATCATTTTTGTAAGATTGTTTTTTAAGCCAATCTTCCAGCCATTGATCATCATAGATTTTATCTGTATTTTGAATCAACAAGACACTAATTTTTTGCATAAAATTCCTTATTTGATAAAAATTTCTTCTTCAATTTTTGAGATTTGGATTTGATTAGTTTGATAAAAATATTTTCTTAATACCATAAAAGCGATCAAATCTTCCATTTTTTTATCTAAAAATTGCTTTGTATAGGCATTTGCATGGGTTATAATTTCTTTGGCTTGGTTTGAATGGCTTAGAAAATATTCTAATTTTTCTATTAGATTTTCATAATCATAATCAATCTCTATATAATGATAGTTTGGAATTAACGTCCCCTCCATAAACCAAGTTTCAAATTTTGGTTTGGGCATTACTGCAATTGAATTAGAACTCATAATCCACTTTAAATTACTAGCCACATCATTTCCCTCAAGAGAGAGGATAAATTTATATTGCATATGATTTTCTATGCTAATTTTTTCTTTTTGCCATGAAGCGAACTCTTCTCTATTTGCCCCAACATGTCCAAGATCGCACATAGGGTGATTAAAGTATTTTTGCATAAATTTTTTCCTGTGCGTTTGATAGCAGCCCCCTCGAAAAAATAAAATATTTTTTTTATCTTCATAGGGAATAAGAGGAGGATTTTTGAAAAATTTAAAATGTCTCATTTTGTCTAATTTTAGCAACACATTATTGCTAAAATTTTTGCTTATAGGTCTGGATTTACATATAGAGGGGTAGGGTAACTCATAGTTTATATCCCCGGATTCCAAGATATATATGAGATTTTTTGGAAAAAATCTCATATATTCATAAGTGTCGAAAAAATATCTCGACCCTTTTTTTAAAAGTTTTAAATTTGAGGGATTAGAGGTATTGGGCATACAACCGGAATTAAAAGAGCAATAATAGCGCACCCTTTGAGCTAATTTTTCTAATTCATTGTCTTTGAGAGATTGGAGCTCATGAAGTTTTGCTTTGAGAATATATTTGCCCAAAAATCTTGGATACATAAAATACCCAATTCCCTTAAGATTATATAAAAATTGATTATTTCTCAAACTTTTTCCTCACAATTTAATTCCAATTGTAGCAAAAAATCCTTCGCTTCTGTAGTAAAACACCGGTCATTTTATATATAATTATTATTATAAAAGATAATATATAAATATACAAGGAAAACCAAAATGAATAATTTTTCAAAAATTTCTGTAGTGATTTTAGCCAAAAATGCTCAAGTACATTTGAGGGAGTGCCTGGAAGCTTTGTGTGATTTTGATGAGATTATTTTGCTTGATAATGAAAGCACGGATGATACGCAAATAATAGCTGGAAATTTTAAAAATGTAAAAATTTATGAAAGTGAGTTTATTGGGTTTGGTCCTTTAAAAAACTTAGCAATTTCTTATGCAAAGCACGATTGGATTTTGAGTATTGATTCAGATGAGGTTTTGGAAAAAGATGCACTTGAAATGATCAAACATCTATCTTTAGATAGCAAGATTGTTTATTCTTTAAGTCGTAAAAATCTCTATAAGGGAGAATGGATTCAGGCGTGTGGATGGAGTCCTGATTATGTAAGGCGTTTATTTTGCAAGGATAAAACATGCTTTAATCAAAATCAAGTTCATGAAAGCGTTATTATTCCTGATGGATGTAGAGAAATAAAGTTAAATGGTTACCTCAGGCATTATGCATTTGAAAGTGTTGATATGCTGCTAGGGAAATTGAATCGTTATAGCACAATTTGGGCTGATGAAAAAAAATCCGGCAAGAAAAAAGCCAGTGTTTTTGGGGCAATTGGAAGATTTGTTTTGGTATTTTTGAAAGATTATTTTTTTAGAAAAGGATTTTTGTATGGTTATAAAGGTTTCATTGTAGCGTATTGTAATGCTGATGGAGCGTTTTTTAAATATATGAAGCTTTATGAAAGACGCCAAGAGAGTCAAGAAAAATAGTTTTATAAATTAATATAATATTTTATTGGCAAAATATTGAGATTATAAAATAATATCTATAATTTTTGAGAATTAGAAGATAATATTAAAATATTATTATGATTAATTTATAATTTTAAATACTCTAAAATTATAAGAGAGTTTTAAAGATAAATTATAAAAATCTATAAAATTTGAAGAAAATATGGAATAAAACTCACTCTAAGAGTAGTATTACCAGGCTTGTATGAAATACTTATATATCTTCAAAATTTATTGTTTATATACAACATAATGATATTGCTTTTTTAAAAAATAAATATTTTAGATTAAAAATAGAACTTAAATTTGGTTAATCTTAAAAATCATATAAAATAAAATATGAGTAAAATATCATAAAGATACAAAAAAATATTTCAATTAAAAGATAATATTAAGCAATAGTTTGAGATAATTTTAATAGGTTTTTCTTAATTAATTAGGAAAAAATGAGATTAATTTTTGTAATCTTTTAGAATAGTTTCAATCAAGATGAAGTTAAGGCAAATAATGAATGCTAGACAAAAAGAGGAAATTGGAAATCTTTATGGTAGTTGTGGTATTTTGCAACTGGAATCTGTCGAAAAAAATTTTAAATTTGAGTGTGAATGTACAGATTTGACTATAACACAAAAACCTTTATCTGAAAGTTCTCATTACGAAGAATTATCTTCACAATCTTCTCAAAAAACCACAACAGATAAAAGTCTCCAAAGGCACTATAATGTTTTGATTCGTTTCAATCAAAAACTTCCAATTAACTGGAATGCTTGCCAACAACTTTCTATTACTTATAAAAGCAACCGGATTGACAATAAAAGATTGGTAATTGTGTTGTATCGGCCTGTTTTTACTTCTATTAGGGATTTTAGCATTGAGGGATATCTTTGCATGAGTGATACAGGATATTACGATTATTGGGTGGAGAGGGGCTAACTTAATTTTATAGATAGTAGTCTCATGAAAAGGACATAAAATGGAATCTATTGACAACAAAGACAAAGAAAGCCAACTTATAGAGAATAAAAAAAAGATTGATATTGTTATTCAGAAGTGTAATAAAGTTTTAGAAACCAGGAATCTTAAAGAGGCTCAAGAGTTAAAAACAGAAATTCTTTTTACTTATGAGACATTTTTTCAAAAAGCATTTCAGCGGACTTTGGGTAGAGATTTGTTATGTGAATATGATGTATTTGGAGATTATAACCCACAGGTTTTGAATATGAATCGTTCCTATGTTTTTAATATAAATAAAATGTTTGAAAATATTATTTTATTGAGAAAAAAATTACTTTTATTGCAAGAATATTGGAAATCTAAAAAATAATTTTAATATAAAAACTTTATTGATTTTTATGAGATATTTTAGTGCATTTCTTGATTTATAAAAATTTTTCAAAACTTAAAATCGCTTAAGATTTGTTTTGCTAGAATCTTACTAAAAGGAAGGTTTTTATCTTATGTTTAGGAAAATTCTAATCGCCAACCGAGGTGAAATAGCCCTTCGTATTATCCGTGCTTGCAATGATTTGAATATCCAAAGTGTGGCAATTTACTCTCAAGCAGATGAACAATCTCTGCATGTGAAAATGGCTAATGAAGCCTATAAAATAAGTCAAGATCCCTTAAAAGGTTATCTTGATCCGGATGCTATTATTGAGATTGCCAAAAAAAGTGGCGCTCAAGCTATTCACCCGGGTTATGGATTTTTGAGTGAAAACGCTGATTTTGCCTATAAAGTGTGTGGATCCGGACTTGTTTTTATAGGACCCGCTCCTGGAGTTATTGCAAAAATGGGAGATAAAAATCAAGCTCGAAATTTAATGCAAGAAAATGGTATTCCCATTGTTCCGGGAACTCTACCTCTTAATAACAACACACAAGCAGAGATTAAAGATTTTGCACACAAAATTGGTTATCCTATTATTCTCAAAGCTGTAGCCGGAGGTGGAGGCAGAGGGATTCGAGTGGTTTTTGATGAAAATCAATTGATGGATAGCCTAGAGACTTGCAAAAAAGAAGCAAAGGCGTTTTTTAAAAATGATGAAGTTTTTATGGAAAAATATATTCAGAATCCGCGTCATATTGAATTCCAAATTTTAGCAGATAATTATGGGAATGTGGTTCATTTGCTTGAGAGAGATTGTTCAATTCAAAGACGCCATCAAAAATTATTAGAAATTGCGCCCAGTCCATCAATTAGTGAGGATTTACGTCGTAGAATGGGGGCAGCAGCAGTTATGGCTGCAAAAGTTTCAGGGTATAGCAATGCCGGGACAGTAGAATTTTTATTAGATGATATGAATTGCTTTTATTTTATGGAAATGAACACAAGAATCCAGGTTGAACATGGAGTTACGGAAGAAATTACAGGATTAGATTTGGTTGCAAGGCAGATCCGTATTGCAAGTGGTGAATTGCTTGAACTTCATCAAAACCATATCATGCCTCAAGGTTTTAGTATTGAAGCCAGGATTAATGCTGAGGATGCTCATAGGGATTTTGCTCCAAATCCGGGTAAAATTACAGAATATTTTCCGGCGTTAGGACCTTGTGTACGTATAGATAGTTGTATTTATAAAGATTATGTTATTCCACCCTATTATGATTCAATGGTTGCAAAGGTAATCGTGCGTGCAAGTAGTTATGACTTGGCAGTAAATAAGATGATTCGTGCATTAAAAGAATTCAAAGTAGAAGGGATCAGAACTACGACAGATTTTTTACTCAATATTTGCAAAGAGAGAAATTTTAGGCGTGGAGATTTTGATACTTCTTATATCCAAACTCATTTTGATAGACTTCTTGTTCAAGAAGCCGAAGATAGTGTGTTTATCGCAATTACAAAAGCTATGAGTTTAAAATATGATTTGGAATTGCCATTTCATAAGGAATAATATGAGAGAGATTGTTTTAATTAATTCTAAAGAAAATCTAAAAGTAAAGACTTTGATTGTAAATAAAATTGAACTTTTGCCTATTAAAAAAGCAATTTTAGAGCAGCATATAGAAATCCAAAAACTTCACAAGAAAGTCGATGCTTTGATATTTACTTCAAAATATGCTTGCAAATCATTGGTAAAAAACATGCAAGAAGATTCTATGCTTGAAGTTTTTAGAGAAATCCCTGCATTTGTAATTGGTGAAAATACCGCTCAGAAGTTAATAGAACATCGTTTTAATGTGGAATATGTTGGGATTGACTCGCATGGTTCAGGGTTTTCTAGTGAAATTATTCCTTTGTTAAAAAACAGAAAGCCTTTATATTTCCGAGCAAAAAAAATTGTTTCCGGACTAGATACGAAACTTTTAGAAGCAAAAATTAAACTCAAACAAGTAATTGCTTATGAAAACAAAACAAATATTATTGATAAATCTTATAAACCTGCTCCAAAATCCATTCTGATTTTTACTGCTCCCAGTCATTATTTGGCATTTAAACAAAATTTTGGTTGGGATGGGAGTTATAGTGCTGTTGCAATTGGCATGACAACATTTGGTGTATTTGATAGTGATGTGGAGGGATTTATCAGTCCTATGCAAAGCATTGATAGTTGTATAGAGTTTGCTAAAGATTTAGCATTAAAACTTCCTTAAGGATTTGTAATTTTTTAAAAAATTTACGATAATTTTTGTATAAAATTAAATTAAAGAGATTGGTGATGGAATTTATTTTTGTAATGATAGGTGGAGCAATAGGTAGTATCTTGAGGTATTTATTAGGAAAAATATTACCTCTAAAATTTTTAATTTGGAGTGTTTTTCCATTAGGAACTTTTGGAGTAAATCTTTTAGGAAGTTTTTTGATTGGTTTATTTAGCTGTTTGATAATACAAAAAGGCTTAGGAAATGAATGGAGAGTTTTTGTTATAGTTGGTATTCTTGGGGGATTTACAACTTTTTCATCATTCAGTTTGGATGCTTTTATGATGATAAATCAAAAAGAATATTTTAAAGCAATTTTTTATATTCTTAGCACAAATATACTAGGTTTATTATTTCTTGGAATAGGATGGGTTTTAGCTAAGAGTTTTTTTCATTGATCATCTTTGATTTTGAATAAATAATGTGCAATTAAAATTGTTTGCAATAAAGTTGCGAAAAGATTAAAAATAGGGATTAGCGAAAAAACATAAGCAATAATTGTGATTTGATAAAGCTTGCTTTTGTGATTTGATAAAACAGATTGATAATCTGACTTTGCAAATATAGAACTTCCTATGTCAAAAATCATAGTGCTTTTAAAAAAGAAAAAATGTGGGATTAAAATAGCAAAAATTCCAATGAGCGGAATAAAATAAAGAGGTACTAAAATAAGAGTAAAAAGAATAAACCGGGCAAAAGATTTGCTAAAATGCGTGATAGAGCTGCTTATTCCCCCAAATGAATGCAATTGAGTATCCAGATAGTATTTTTTGTGTAAATAAGTAACAACAAGGGGTGTATAAAAAATAGAAATAAAAATATTGCCAATTAAAGTAAGAATAATAATAAAAAATATAAGCAATATATATAAGAATAATTTAATGAAAAAATTACCAATTTGAGCAAAAAAACCTTGATTTTGTAATAAATTTTGCCAACTTAGAGGAAGCAGATGTTCTAACCAACCAAAGATTGTTTCATGAAAATAAAATAAGATAACTCCCCAAAGCATTACCCCAATAAGAATAGGCAGAAGATTAAGAGCGATCATTTTGAAACTAAAGAAATCTTCCCAGCTTTTTTTAAGAATACTTAGCATTGTTTTTCCTGATTGAAATTTTGATAAAAATTTAGCTTTTATTGACTTTATTTAAGTTTAAAAGGTAAGATTACAAAATGTATTGCCTCAAAAGCAACAAATTTAAATGATGGAGATTTTAATGAATAAAAGCATAGTAAGTATGATTTTAGCAGGTGCATTGTGTATTGGGTTTGCCGGAGCAAAGACTTTGGCAACAGTTGATGGAGTCGTTATTACAGAAAAAGATTTTGATGTGATTAAACAAAGGGTTCCAAATTTTAGTTTTGATGCGTTAGATAAGGCAAAAAAAGAAGCCTTAATTGATCAGGCTATCAATAATATATTGATAGAAAAACAAGCTCAAAAAGATAAACTTGATACAACTCCTGATTTTAAAGCTGCAATGGAAGCATTCAAAAAACAACTTATGGTCGAATTATGGGCAAAAAAACAAGCTGAAGCCATAGGCAAAACTAAAATCCCTGATGCAGAATTGAAAAAATACTATGATGATAATAAACAACAATTTGTCCAACAAGAAGCTAGTGCCAGACATATTTTAGTAAAAACAGAAGATGAAGCTAAAAAAATTATTTCAGAATTAAATAAAACTCCTAAGGCAAAAGTAGAAGCTAAATTTATTGAGCTTGCTAATAAAGATTCAATTGATCCAAATACAAAAAATACTCAAAATGGTGGTGATCTGGGTTCATTTCAAAAAAATCAAATGGTCCCTGAATTTTCAAAGGCAGCTTTTGATTTGAAACCGGGAACTTATACAAAAACACCGGTAAAAACAGAATTTGGCTATCATATTATCTATCTTATTAAGAAAAATGATCCCGTAACCTATAGCTTCGATCAAGCTAAGGCAACAATTGAAGGTATGCTTAAAGAGAAAAAATTTCAACAAGATATGAAACAAAAAATCGAAGAATTACGAAAAAAAGCTAAAATTGATATTTCTAAGTCTTTATAAGCACTAACTAAAGGGGATTTTATGTTGGTTACCGGCAATGAGATTTTGCTCAAAGCTCACCAAGAAGGGTATGGAGTTGGAGCTTTTAACTTTGTAAATTTTGAAATGTTGCAGGCAATTTTTGAATCTGCAAATGAAGCCAATTCTCCTATCATTATTCAAGCAAGCGAAGGCGCTATCAAGTATATGGGAATTGATATGGTAGTGGGTATGGCAAAAACAATGTCAAAACGTTACTCTCATATCCCTGTAGCCTTGCATCTTGATCATGGAACTTCTGTTGAAAGCTGCCAAAAGGCTATAGAGTCAGGCTTTACATCTGTTATGATAGATGCCTCTCACCATCATTTTGAAGAAAACCTTGAATTGACAACAAAAGTTGTTCAAATAGCTCATAAAGCAGGCATAAGTGTTGAGGCAGAATTAGGAAGGCTGATGGGCATAGAGGACAATATTTCCGTAGATGAAAAAGATGCTGTTTTGGTCAATCCTAAAGAAGCTGAAATTTTTGTTAAAGAATCAAAAGTTGATTCTCTTGCTCCTGCTATTGGCACCAGTCATGGAGCCTTTAAATTTAAGGGTGAACCAAAATTAGATTTTAAAAGACTTCAAGAAGTAAAAAGACTTACTCATATTCCTTTAGTATTGCATGGAGCAAGCGCTATACCTGATTATGTTCGGGAAGCATTTCTGAAAACAGGAGGTGATTTGAAAGGCAGCAAAGGTGTGCCTTTTGAATTTTTAAAAGAAGCCATTAAAGGCGGGATTAATAAAGTTAATACAGATACTGATTTGCGAATTGCATTTATAGCTGAAGTAAGACGAGTCGCCAATGAAGATAAAACGCAATTTGATTTGAGAAAGTTTTTTACTCCGGGTATGGAGGCAATTAAAAAAGTTATTGTTGAGAGAATGCATTTGCTTGGAAGTGCCAATAAGATCTAGTTATAAGGAGAGGTAATGGCAATAGGAATGAGTGAGTTAAAAAAGGGTTTAAAAATTGAAATTGAAGGTGTACCTTATAGAATTGTTGAATATCAACATGTTAAACCGGGTAAGGGCGCAGCTTTTGTACGCGCAAAAATTAAATCTTTTTTAGATGGTCGGGTGATTGAAAAAACTTTTCATGCCGGCGATAAGTGCGAAGAACCTAATTTGATTGAAAAAACGATGCAATATCTTTATCATGATGGCGATACTTATCAATTTATGGATACTGAAAATTATGAGCAGATTTCATTAAATGATGCACAAGTTGGAGATGCATCAAAATGGATGTTAGATGGAACGAGTGTGCAAATTCTTTTTCATAATAACAAAGCAATTTCTGTTGATGTCCCCCAAATTGTTGCTTTAAAAATTATTGAAACTGCTCCAAATTTCAAAGGAGATACTTCAAGCGCAAGCAAAAAACCTGCTACATTAGAAACAGGTGCAGTTGTGCAAATTCCTTTTCATGTTCTTGAAGGTGAGATAATTAGAGTCAATACTGAAACTTCAGAATATGTAGAAAAAGTCAAATAACTTATATTTTTTTTCTCTTCTTTCTTTTATAATTATAAAACCCTATAATTTTTTATGGGGATATAAATTTAGGAGTTTTCAAGATGAACAAAAAAATTTTAGTGCCATTAGCAAATGGTTTTGAAGAAATTGAGTTTATAGGGATTGTTGATGTTTTAAGAAGAGCCGGGATTGAGGCAATTGTTGCCGGACTACATGGAGATGGTCTATATACAGGTGCAAACAAAATTCAGATTCAAGCAGATATTTCTTTAGAAAGCGTTGATTCTGCTTATATAGATGGGATTGCCTTGGCAGGTGGTTTTGAAGGGATGGAAAATTTAAAGAATAACACCCATATTATCAGCATTATTCAAGAGCTTTATTCACAAAAGAAACTTGTAGGCGCAATTTGTGCTTCTCCTATTGTTTTAGATAAGGCAGGGGTGATTGAAGGTAAAGATTTTACTTGTTATCCTGGTTGTGAAAGTGGATTGCATGGAAATAGAAAAAATCAAGCAATTGTAGTTCAAGGAAATTTAGTAACTTCAGCAGGTCCGGCTACAGCTATATTATTTGGTCTTGAAATTGTAAAAATATTATGCGGGGAAGATACTTATAAGAATT
Organism: Helicobacter sp. 11S03491-1; assembly: GCF_002272835.1. Lineage (NCBI taxonomy): Bacteria > Pseudomonadati > Campylobacterota > Epsilonproteobacteria > Campylobacterales > Helicobacteraceae > Helicobacter > Helicobacter sp. 11S03491-1. The sequence goes on along the minus strand of NZ_MLAO01000005.1, from coordinate 148,346 downwards.
TGTATGAAGGATTGTTGGTTCCCTTGAGTAAGTAAATTATAAAATTAGAAGATTTTTATTTTGTATAATTTTTTGGTATTGATAAAAGTTGTCATAGCTTTTTTAAAATTTGTGTTTTAAAATCGAAATTTAAGAGTATAATTCCGCCCAAATTTTACTAAAGGCTTTTGATGGCAACGATAAATATTTTGGAATACAAACTAAAACCATTTGTCTTAGAGACAAAGACTATTATGGAGGAATATCTTAAAAAAACTCAAGTAGATGTGAGTGATTATTCTTTTGCTGCTAATTATATTTGGCTTTCGAGGACAAGTGGTTTTTATGAAATTATTGATGACACATTTTGTCTTTTTGTTATGGCAGGAGGTGAATTATCTATGCTTCTGCCACCATTGGGAAAACCTAAGCATTGTTATCATGCTATTCCTAAATGTTTTGATATTATGAATGAAAACAACTCATCAAATTACTACTCTAAGATAGAGTATGTGTGCAATGATTTTTTAGAAGGATTTATCACTTATAGCAATGAAGGAGAGGTAATTTTTTCATCTTTGGAAAATTATGTGATTGAAAAAAAGCTTGTTGATTACATTTATAAAACTGATGATTTGATTGAATTGAAGGGTAATGCCTATCATGCCAAGCGCAATGAAATTAATAAATTTAAAAAAGCTTACCCTGATTTTAGAATACAAACACTTGATCCTGAATCTCATCTTTTACCCATTAATCATCTTTTTAATAAATGGGTAAGTGATAGAATAAAATATATGCCCAAAGAAGAAATAGATATTTTTATGGATGGTATTTATCAAGAAAGACTTGCCGTGAAGAGAGTATTGCAAGATTATAGTGCTTTAGGACTGGAGGGGTTGGTGATTTATATTGGAGATGAATTGAAGGGCTTCACAGTGGGTGAGCAAGTCAGGGAAGATACAGCAAGCGTATTGATTGAAAAAACAGATTTTGAGATACTAGGTTGCGCTCAATTTATATTTCGAGAATTTTGTAAAGTCTTAAAAGATCGATACAATACAGAATACCTTAATGTAGGTGATGATATGGGATTTGAAAATCTTAAAAAAGTTAAAATGTCCTATCGTCCCGAAAAGCTTGTGCCAAAATATACAATTTATCAAAAATGATTATTCAAGAAGCAGTCTTAAGGGATATAGACAAAATTTGTGAGATAGAAAATGATTCATTTTTGCCTCAAGAAGGTAGATTTTCTCGTAGAGTTTTTTTGTATCATATTCATAAGGGTGGCAAGCTTTTTATATTGAAAGAAAAAAATAAAATAACCGGATATATTTTAATTTCTTTTTATTTTAAAAGTGTGAGGATATATTCTTTGGCGATCTTGCCACAATTTCAAGGGAAAGGATTTGGTAAAGCTCTGTGTGAATATGCTACCTGTATTGCTTCTCAAAAACAAAAAGATTTTATTAGTTTGGAAGTTCGTTTGGACAATTATCAAGCTATTGCGCTTTATAAAAGATTAGGTTTTATTCCTACAAAAATATTACCAAAATATTATGATAACAAAGACGGTATAAAAATGAAAAAATCCTTAAATGTCTCACAAGTCAAATATAATCAATAAAATCCATAGAAATACTTTATTCTGATGTGTCCATATCTACAATTTTAATTATTGGAAGGGTAATGGAGATTTTACATTATCTTCATCTTAAATCAAAATTTTATCCGGGAGAGATTGGTTGCCTTTGGTAAAATTTCAAATTATAAGGATAAGAATTCATTTGCATCACTCTTGGGAGAAGCTTGAAGAGTAAGGGGATTGGCAAAGTCTTTTTGAATATATTTTACAATAGCTGCTCTTCCAATCATCGCTGCATTGTCTGAACAAAACTCCAAAGGCGAGAGTAAAAGTTGGATATCAAAAGCGTTGCATAATGCAGCTACTTGTTCTCTTAGATAAATATTGGCGCTGCCACCCCCTACAATACAAAAATTTTTAATGTCATCATGATTGTCTTTTTTATTTTTAAAATATTTTTTAAGTTGCATCAAAAGGTGATTGCATGCAGTCTTTTGAAACCCTGCGCAGATTTTTGCTCGAAATTCATCCGTGATGGTATCTGTTGCATTTTCTTTGATGATGGCTAATCTTACAGCATTTTTAAGCCCTGAAAAACTAAATGCCAATTTTTTAGAGTTTTTCAGAGGAATAGGAAAATCATAAACAGAATACGGGGCACAATAAGAGGCGTATTTTTCTACTATAGGTCCACCGGGATAGCCAAGAGAAAGCATTTTCGCGACTTTATCAAAGCTTTCTCCAAAACTATCATCCATACTTGTAGCCACAATAGACATATGTGAGGCATCTTTTGCTTCAATAATAAGTGTATGCCCACCGGATACAAGGAGCACTGTTAATGGAAATATGGCTTGAGGTTGATTGATAAATAATGAATAAATATGTCCTTTGAGATGGTTGATAGAAATGAGGGGAATATTAAGCGAAAGAGAGAGGGCTTTTGCCATTGCTAACCCCTCAATCAAGGTGATATTTAAACCTGGTTGGGTGGTTACTCCGATAGCTTTGATAAACGAAAAGGAATGATTCAAAAAATTCTTAGCTTCAAGAAGAATTTTTGGAAGTGCTTGTGCATGAAGTCTAGAAGCAATTTCCGGCACTACACCTCCATAATTGCTATGTTCAAGTTCTTGAGAAATTTTGGCATGGAAAAGAAGCTTTGCGCTTGAGATTTCTGTAATAGCAATGGAGCTATCATCACAACTACTTTCAATACTTAAAATCATATTTTTCCATTTTAGTGTAGAATTTCATCTTAAACTTATAGATGTAGAATTATAACCAAACTTGGGAGTATAAATGAGAAGACTGAAAGCAGAATGGGAAAAACAACAAGCTATCATGTTGGCATTTCCTCATAAAGAGAGTGATTGGAAAGATTATATTGAGGAAGCGCGAGAAAATTTTTTGGCTATTATAAAACAAATAATAAAATTTGAAAAAGTTATTGTGTGCGTAGATACACAAGATTTTGAAGGTAAAAAAATACTTGAAAAATATACTTCCTCTTTTCTTGAGATAATTTCTCTTCGTACAAATGATACTTGGGCTAGAGATTTTGGACCTATTAGCGTTGTAGAAAACAAAAAAATCAAGCTTTTAGACTTTGGTTTTAATGGTTGGGGATTAAAATTTAGCGCTAATTTTGACAATCAGATTAGTCGAAAACTTTTTGCCAAAGGCGTATTGAAAGGTGAATTTGAGATGATGCCCATTATTCTTGAGGGAGGTAGCATAGATACAGATGGAGAGGGTAGGTTGCTTACGAATACACAATGTCTTCTACAGGCTAATCGTAACCCATTTTTGAGCCAAAATCAACTGGAAGAGAAACTCAAACAATATCTGGGTATTAAAGAAATTCTGTGGCTTCATTTTGGCTATCTTGCAGGAGATGATACTGATAGCCATATTGACACGCTGGCAAGATTTCTTAATCCCCATACAATTGCTTATGTAAAGTGTGAAGACAGAGATGATGAGCATTATAAAGAGCTTCATAATATGGAAGAAGAACTTTTGAGACTTAGGACAAAAGAGGGAAAGGCTTACGATTTGATTCCTTTGCCACTTCCCAAGCCAATATATTATGAAAATCAAAGGTTACCCGCAAGTTATGTAAATTTTTTATTTATTAATAATGCTTTGCTTGTGCCTTTATACCAAGATGAAAAAGATCAAGAAGTTTTGAATATTTTAAGATCAGTTTGTAAAAATATAGAGGTAATTGGTATTGATTGTTCTGTGCTTATTAGACAACATGGAAGCTTACATTGCGTGAGTATGCAAATTTACTAGCAGGTTATATTATTGAGTGCTAATATTTATAGGATTATTATTGATGGTACAGTTCAAGGCGTAGGTTTTCGTCCATTTGTTTATACTCTTGCGCTTGAAATGCAAGCAAAAGGTTGGGTTCGAAATTTAGGAGGAAAAGTTGAAATTATCATAGAAATAGCAGATGTGCAAACTTTTATTTCAAGGCTAAAAGCCCAAGCCCCTATCCATTCACAAATTAATTCAATAAGCATAAAGCCTTATAAGATTAAAAAAAAGTTTTTAGATTTTCAAATTTTTGATAGTAAAAATAATATAATTGATTTTAAAAGTAGCATTCCAAGAGATATAGCCATTTGTCAAGATTGTCTTAGAGAAATGAAAAATCCAAAAGATAGGCGCTATGGCTATGCTTTTAGCACTTGCACAAATTGTGGTCCTCGTTATAGTATTATTTCTGCACTTCCTTATGATAGGCGTAATACTTCTATGAGTTTTTTTCAAATGTGTTCAAAATGTCAAACCGAATATGATAATCCGCTAAATCGTCGATTCCATGCCCAGCCAAATTCTTGCCCGGAGTGCAAAATAACGCTTAAATTTTATGATTCCAATAATATATGTTATGAGGATAGCGTTGCTATAACAAAGACTGTCCATGCAATCAAACAGGGTAAAATTATTGCTATTAAGGGCATAGGAGGATTTGCTTTGGTGTGTGATGGCAGGAATGATGCTAGCATTTGTGCGCTTAGAAAAAATAAAAATCGTCCCCAAAAACCATTTGCTATTATGGTGAAAAACACACAAGAAGCATTGAAAGTTGCAGATTTAAATACATTTGAAATAGAGGCATTGAATTCTCCGGCTGCTCCTATTGTTTTGGTAAAAAAAAATAATTCCTGCTTATCTTCTCTTGTATCCCCAAATATCAATACTGTAGGAATCATATTGCCCTATAGCGGGGTTCATCATCTTATTTTGCAATCACTTGATTTTCCCCTTGTTTTTACAAGTGCAAATTTGAGTGGGGAGCCTATCATAGCTTCAATTGAGGAGTTCAAAGAAAAAATGGGAAATATTTTTGATGGGGTATTAGATTATAATCGTAATATTCTCCAACCTATAGATGATAGTATTGTGCAATTTTTAGCAGGGAAAATGAGAGTGATGCGTTTAGGAAGAGGACTTGCGCCCTTAAATTTAGATTTTCAAAAATCTCCAAACCCAAAAAAATCAAAAGTTTGCGTTGGAATGGGAGCGCAACAAAAGATAAATATTACTTATAGCATGGGAAATGAATATCTTATTTCGCCTTTTATAGGAGATCTTGATAATCCTAACAGTATGCAGAGATATGAGAAAATATTTGAATTTTTTAGTAAAGTTTATTGTATAAAACCGGATATCTTGATAAGCGATTTGCATCAAAATTATCACTCAAGTATATTAAGTGCTAAAAAATCTATACAATTACAATGTATAAATGAAAAAATACAGCATCATTATGCTCATTTTTGTGCTATTTTTGCCGAAGTGATGTATAAAAATCAATCTATTTCTCCAAAGGATAAAATGTTGGGGATTGTATGGGATGGAAACGGATTGGGAAATGATGGAAAAATCTGGGGTGGTGAAATATTTTTGGGGAATCTGCAAGAAATCCAAAGAGTAGGACATATAAAGGAATTTTCATTGCTTGGGGGTGAGGGGGCAATTAAAAAAATTTATAAAATAGGCTATGGTCTGGCATTACAAAGCGGGGCTAATGATTTGATTCATCAATATGAAAATAAATTATCCCTACAAGAATCAAAAACACTAAAAATGATGTTTGAAAAAAATATTAATGCTATTAAAACCACTTCTGTAGGTAGGTTGTTTGATGGGGTGGCCAGTTTATGTGGGTTGCTGGAAGAAAATACCTATGAAGGTGAAGCCGGGATGATTTTGGAAGCTTTATCAAAAGATCATATTGGTAAAGAAAGTTATCCTTTTATATTGACACAAGAAGGAGTGATTGATTTTGTTCCGATGATTTTAGAAATGCAAGCAGATATTTTAAATGGTAAGATTTCGAAAGTAGCTAAAAATTTTATATATACATTGGCGCAAATTACCCTTTTGTTTGCACAAAAATATAATCCTTATCCTGTTGTTTTTAGTGGAGGTGTATTTCAAAATAAAGTTTTATGTGATCGTATTAAAGAATTATTTGATTTTCACCATTATCAATTTTATATGCCCCAATTGTTACCTCCCAATGATGGTTGCATCTCCTTTGGTCAGGCAGTTTATGCTCAATATCAAAATAAGGATTTTAATGGAAAATAAGCAAAAATATGCAGCGCCTGCTTTGAGTAAAGGTCTTAAAATTCTTGAATTTATGTCTATGATCAAAGAACCCATTAGTCTTCAAGCTTTGGCAGATGGACTTCAGATCAAAACATCACAAATCTATCGGATGGTTTATGTTTTAGAACTTAACGGTTACTTGCAAAAACTATCTCAAACAGATCGATATATGATGACGCCTAAAGTATTTGTATTGGGAAATCAATTCCGGAGTAATTTCACATTAATAGAACTTGTTATGCCCATTTTAAATGAAATCAGCCAAGAAGTCAATCAATCTTGCCATTTGGCGATACAGACAGATACCAATACATCTGTAATTGCTCAAGCACAATGGAGCTCTCCTTTGGGATTTTATACTAAAATAGGTTTTACCAAGCCCATCCATACGACAAATTCCGGAATTCTTATTTTGTCTTATTTGGATGCATCTTTACGAGATAAGATTCTTAAATTTCATAATGCTTATTCAGAAGCAATGATCAAAAAACTAAAACAAATCGCACATAAAAGATATTCTATATTGAGATCGGCGTATGTAGGAGGAGTGATTGACCTTTCTGTCCCTGTTTTTTCAAGTGCTACCAATAAAATTTTGGGTGCTATTACCGTTCCTTATATTAATATTTTAGATAATGAATATACTCTCAAATCCACGTTAAAATACCTACTCCACAATCCTAAAACGAAATCTCTTTATTTATAATTGCCTGCTTTATGCCTATTTATAGACATTTTAATCAATATTTCTTCATTCTTGTCATGTAACTATTTGAAATAAAAAATACTTATTTGTTACTAAAATAAACAAATAATAAAAATAAACTCCAATTTTTTAAATATAAATGATTATTTTAAATATAAAAAAGTGAGAATAAATAGACAATATCAAATTAAGGAGATAAGAATGAGCGTTTTGAAAGGAACATTTCCAGCTATGCTGACACCCTATAATAGCGATAAAAGTGTTAATGAAAAAGAATACATGAAGCTTGCTTTATTTGGTTTAGAAAATGGCTTAGATGGATTATTTTGTAATGGATCTGCCGGAGATGGTCTGGCAATAGGGGTTGCTCAAAGAGTGCAATTAATGAAGCTTAGCATTGAAGTAGCTAACAAAAAAGTTCCTGTTATTACCGGGATTGGAAGCGTATGTTATGAAGAAACGCTTTATTTGGCTAATGAGGCAAAAAAAACAGGTTGTGATGCCTTGCTTTTGCAGCCGCCTTTTTATTATCCAATGGATGAGGATACTCTAATAACGTATTTTAAATTTATTGCTTCAAAGGTAAAGCTTCCTTTGTATCTCTATAATATACCTATGTTTGCTCCTAATATGAGTTTGCGAGTTATTCAAGAGCTTTCTAAGGAAAAAAATATTGTAGGCATGAAGGATTCCAGTGGATCTGCAGTAGATTTAATGCATATTTTAGATCGTTGTGATTTTGATGTTTTTGTAGGCAGAGAAGAGTATTATGCCGGGGCACTTCAAGCAGGAGTTAAGGGAAGTATGACATCGTGCGGGGGTGTATTTCCTGAGATTATGAGTGGGATTTATAAGGCATATCAAGCCAAAGACTACGAAAGAATGTATAAATTTCAAAAATCAATCATCAAAGCAATTGCTTTTGCTCAAGAGGTTGCTTTTCCACTTGGATATGCTTTGTTGTTAGAGGCTAGAGGTTTCAAGATTGCCAATACAAGCATCCATCCAATCTCTCTAAAAACATTGGATGCTCTAAAGTTTAAAAAAGAAGAAGCAAGAAATATCCTTGCAAAAATTTCTCAAGAGGTAGGGTTGGCAAGTTTATGAAAAAAGTATTGATAGTTAATGCCAAAGATAATGTGGCTACTACTCTTGAAAATCTGGAAGCTAATACATGGCTTAGTGATTTAAAAATAAAAATTTTGCAAGATATTCCTATGGGGCATAAATTTGCAATTCGTGATATTCCAAAGGGTAATTTTATTATTAAGTATGGGGAGCATATTGGTGTTGCTTGTAGTGATATTGGACAAGGGGAACATGTACATGTTCATAATATTGAAGGAATTAGAGGGAGAGGGGATTTATGAAGAATTTTATTTTAAAAGGCTATAGGAGAGATGATAATAGTTTTGGTTTTAGAAACCATATTTTGATTATCCCTAGTGTGCATTGTGCTAATAAAGTTGTTGAAAAAATAGCCAAAGATACGCAAGGATCTGTCTATATCACTCATCAACATGGGTGTTCGGAGCTTGATTATGATGCAAGACAAACTCAAGATGTATTAGTGGGTCATGGATGCAATCCAAATGTTTATGGAGTTTTGGTGGTGGGGCTTGGTTGTGAGGTAGTGCAAGCTAAAGAAGTCGCTGGAGAGATCCAAACAAGGACTCCTTATAAAGAAGTTGCTTATCTTAATATTCAAGAATGTGGGGGCAATATAAAAACGATACAAAAGGGTATAGAAATTGTGCAGAAAATGCTTCATGAGCGTTTAGATATAAAAATTTCAGATGGGGATTTTTCTGATGTGGTTTTGGGGACTGAATGTGGCGGAAGTGATTCTTTTTCGGGTTTATCTGCAAATCCGGCACTTGGATTGGTAAGTGATTATATTATTGATTGCAAGGGGGCAGTCATTTTAGCAGAAACTACAGAGCTTATCGGAGCTGAATATATTTTGGCAAAACGAGCCCAAAACGAAGAAGTAAAACAAAAAATTCTCCATACTATCAAGCAATATGAAGAAAATGTTATCAACTCTCATGCAGATATTCGAGGAGCCAATCCCTCTCCGGGAAATATTGCAGGAGGTTTGTCCTCAATAGAAGAAAAATCATTAGGTTGTATTTATAAGGCAGGCACTCGAAATGTAGTAGATGTTATTGATTATGCTAAGGCTATTACTCAAAAAGGACTTACTTTTATGAATACGCCCGGAAATGATATTGAACAACTTTCGGGCATGGTAGCAGGAGGGTGTAATTTATGTGTTTTTACAACGGGGAGGGGAACTCCAACAGGTTCTCCGATAACCCCAACAATTAAAGTATCTTCGAATACTGCTACCTTTGTCAAAATGAATGACATGATTGATATTGATGCAGGGGGAATTATTAGGGGTGTGGAGAGTATGGAAGATGTAAGAAATATAATTTTAGAAATGATTGTGAAAGTTTCAGAAGGAAAGCAGGTAAAAGCAGAAATTAATGGTCAAAATGACTTTTCTATTTGGAGATTAGCAACATCTGTTTAAAGGGAGTTTAAAGGGAAACAATAATGAAAAATAAAATAGTTTTAGACAAGATTCTACTAAAAGTCAGTTACAGAATATTACCTATTATTGTTTTGATGTTTGTGATGTCTATGATTGATAGATCTAATATTGGATTTGTCAAAGAATATATTGAAATTGACATAGGTATTGGTGATGTTGCTTATGCGCTGGGGGCAGGGATATTTTTTATCGGGTATGCAATTTTTGAGATTCCAAGCAATATCTTACTCCATAGAGTTGGGGCAAAAATATGGCTAAGTCGCATTATGATCACTTGGGGTATTGTTACGATGTGTATGATTTTTATACGCAATGAAACAAGTTTTTATATTTTGCGATTTTTGCTTGGAGTAACAGAAGCGGGATTTTCTCCGGGTATTATTCTTTATTTGAGCTATTGGTTTCCCCATCAAAATCGCAGCAGAGCATATGGTATTTATCAATCCGGAGTGCCTTTAGCATTGATATTTTCAGGACCATTTACGGGTTGGATACTTCAATATGCGCCATCATTTTGGTTTAGCAATTGGCAGTGGATGTTTTTTATTCATGGAGGCATTACTGTTATTGTTGGGATTTTTGCTTTTATTTTTCTTGTAGATAAACCTTCAAAAGCTTATTGGCTAGATGAAAATGAAAAATATATTTTGAATCAAGCATTACAAGAAGATGAGAAAGAAAAACATTCTGTAAGCCCTAAAACTATTTTTTCTACCTTGATCCATCCTTTGGTGTGGAAATTCACTTTTGTGTATTTTGCTATACAGGTTAATGTGTATGCGGTGTTTTTTTATCTTCCAACCAAGATTGCATATTTTTTGGAATCAAAAGTAGGTTTTGAAGTAGGTTTATTTTTCATGATCCCATGGATATTTACATTATTTTTAATGCCACTAATAACTTATTTTACAGATAAGAGAAAAACTTGGGCAAAAAATGCAATTATTTTATTATTGCTTGCAGATATTGGAGTGAGTATTGCAGCTTTTGCTCCTTCTTTTTTCTTATTTATTTTTGGCATTGTGGTTGCAGCTGTCGGATTTATAGCCATACAGCCAATTTTTTGGAATATGCCTACGCGTTTTTTGGAAGGCAAAAATGCTGCTGCGGGGATTGCATTGATTGGTTCGTTTGGAAATCTGGGAGGTTTCATTGCACCTTTATTGAAACAGACAATTGAAAATTGGACAAGAACCTCATATGCCGGGTTTACTATTTTGGCATTAATAGGGTTTTTAGGAGCTTGTATGCTTATACACTTAAAATATAAACTTAAAATTACTTGAGGAGCAAATTATGGATTTGGAATTAAAAAATAAAGTCATTATTGTTACAGGAGGAGCAAAAGGGATAGGAGCAAGCATTGTAAGAACAATCGCAAAAGAAGGTGGGATTCCTGTAATTTTATCCCGATCGCCACTGAGCAAAGAGTTCGAAGAAGAAATTGCAAGCTTACAACCTCAATATGGATTTTATCAAATCAATTTGAGAGAAAATGAAATTATTGGGAGTCTGATTGAAAAAATTATTCAAAAATATGGTTGTTTATATGGGGTAGTAAATAATGCAGGAGCTAATGATAATTTATCTCTGGAAGATACTCCGTATGAAAAATTTATGGATTCACTGCAAGGTAACTTAATCCATTATTACACTGTGGTTCATCATTGTTTGCCTTATCTAAAAAAATCACAAGGGTCTATTATCAATGTAAGTTCAAAGACTGCATTAACCGGACAAGGAAAGACATCTGCTTATGCAGCTGCAAAGGGAGCACAGCTGGCTTTAACAAGAGAATGGGCTGCAGCCTTAGCAAAAGACAATATTCGTGTCAATGCAATTGTTCCTTCTGAAGTGCTTACACCTCTTTATTTGGAATGGTTAAAAAATTTTGAAAATCCTGAAGAAAAACTTCAAGAAATTGGGAAAAAAATCCCATTAGGAAAAAGACTTACAACAGCAGAAGAAATTGCAACCACAACTGTATTTGTTTTGTCTCCCATCTCGTCACATACAACCGGTCAAATACTTTTTGTAGATGGGGGGTATGTGCATTTGGATCGGGCATTAACTTAATTAAAATAAAGGAATAAATAATGAAGAATTTTAAGATTGCTTTCATATTAGTAACCTCGCTATTTTTTTTGTGGGGGTTAAGCTATGGACTTCTGGATGTTATGAATAAAAATTTTCAAACTCATCTTGGGATTACCAAAGCTAATTCAGGGCTTTTACAAACTGCATATTTTGGTGCATATTTTGTGATGGCTTTGCCGGCAGGTTGGATTGCCAATAGATTCTCTTATAAAGTCGGGATCATTGTTGGACTTTTACTTTATGCTATTGGAGCATTGCTTATTATTCCGGCTAGCAATGGAGCAGATTTTGATTTGTTTTTATTTGCATTTTTTGTTTTGGCTTGCGGCTTGGGATCATTGGAAACAAATGCCAACCCTTATATTACTAAATTAGGTCAAGAAAAAGATGCCGCCTTTAGAATTAATGTTGCACAATCTTTTAATGGAGTGGGGCAATTTGTGGGTCCTATTTTGGGGGGACATTTATTTTTATCTCTTGCTAATGGACATTTAGAAAAGAATATGAGCAATGTTCAAGGAGTATATGTAGGGATTGCCTTTATAGTGTTGCTAATCATGCTTGTTTTTATTCTTGTAAAAATGCCTCAAGCTAATTTAAAAGATGAAGAAGATGTCCATGAACATATTTGTTTGAAAAAGATTTTTTCTTATCCTCATTTTAATTTTGGGCTATTGGCACAATTTTTATACGTTGCCGCACAAGTAGGAGCAGGGGCATTTTTTATTAATTATGCTACGGAACATTGGACCGAATTAAGTGATGAAAAAGCAGCTTATTATTTGAGTGCCGCCCTTGTAGCCTTTATGCTTGGACGAGTATTTACAACACCATTAATGAAAATTTTTAGTCCTCAAAAACTTCTGGCTATTTATAGTGGTATTAATGTGATTTTAGGCGCTATTTTATTTATGGGTATTCCTGTTGTTTCAGTATATGTATTGATTGGCGTGTTTTTCTTTATGAGTATTTCTTTCCCAACTATTTTTGCCTTAGCCACTAAAGATTTGCATACCAGACATGTTAAATTTGGATCTTCCTTGCTTGTAATGAGTATCGTAGGGGGAGCTATTATGCCTTATTTAATGGGCAAGGTATCTGATAATTTTGGGACTAGCTATGGTTATTTGCTGCTTGTTCCTTGTTTTGCTTATGTGGCTTGGTATGGAGCATTTGGCTGCAAAACGAAGACATAAGGAGGAAATTTTGAAAATTATTGATTCTCATTTTCATATTTGGGATTTATCGATTTTGAGACTTGCTTGGTTAGAAAATTTTCCAAGCCTAAACCATAATTATTTTATTCAAAATTATTTAGATGAATATAAGAATAATGATTTAGAAGGGGCTGTTTATATTGAAGTAGATTCTCATAGAGATGATAAAAATAAAGAAAATGAGTATGTTTTAAAATTAAATGATAAAAAAATTAAAGCAATGATTATCGGAGACAAGCTTCAAGCTTCTATGCTGATCCCTGAGAATCACCTTTTGAAAGGCATTAGAGAAGTGCTACATACCCCTGATGCAAAAAAGGGAAGGTGTTTGGAAGATGATTTTAAAGCAGGGTTGCAAATTTTAGGGCAAAAAGGGCTTGTTTTTGAGGCTTGTATGCGTACACAGGAGCTAGAGGATATGTATGAATGCGCTAAAGAATCTCCAAAAACTCGCATAATCCTCAATCATTTAGGTAATCCAAACTTAGATGTAAATTATCTGAAAAGTTTGGAGTTTCAAAGGTATCAAAAATCTATTTGTTTGCTTGCCAAACTTCCAAATGTGGTGTGTAAAATTTCCGGAGTAGATTTTTCTAAAGTATCTTTAAGAGATTTTAAATATCTTTTATATTTTTGCATAGATGCATTTGGTGAAGATAGAGTGATGTATGGATCAAACTTTCCGGTCTGTAATCTCTATACAAATGTTACTCAATGGATAAGTATTATTCTGGAATGTTTAAAAATGAAACATGAAAGAATAAAACAGAAGCTTTTTTATGAAAATGCAAAAACATTTTATCAATTATAAGGAGAAATAATGAGCAATATAAGAAGATACGGGCAAATCATAAAAGTAAAACCTGAAAAACTTCAAGATTATAAAAAATTGCATGCTTCACCTTGGAAGGAGGTGAATGCGATGATAAAAAAATGCCATATACAGAATTATTCTATTTTTTATAGGGATGGATTCTTATTTGGTTATTTTGAATACGTTGGGGAAGACTTTGAGGCAGATATGCAAAAAATGGCACAAGATGAAATGACGAAATTATGGTGGCAACATACAGATATTTGTCAATTGCCAATAGAAAGTGCTAAAAAAGGGGAGTGGTGGGCGGATATGGAGGAGGTTTATCACTTAGATTAACCAAGATTTAAAAACTTTAAAAATTTAAAATGGGAAGGTATAAAATGAAGAAATTAAATACAATTATTTTTATGGTTCTTGTGGGAATGGGTTATGGTTATGCTCTTGATTATGATGTAGATGGTTTTGATTACAAGGTAAGTGGTGGGGTTGTTTCAGCTACCAGATTTGGATTATCAAATAATAAAACAATAAATGAAAGCAAGGCTATTTATCCTAATAATAGCTTCTGGAGTTTGAGTGGGAATTTAGGGGTTAAAGTTAATCTTACGCATGGATTTGAAATGGGATTGAAGGGTATAGTAGGTGGCGTGGCTTATGATTCCACAAGAGATGGATCAAGATTATTGCCTGCAGATTCTATCAGTTCAAGATTAAAATATAATACCGCAGGGAGATTTACTGAAATTTATATGCCCGCATGGGGAGAAGTCATTAATGCTTATTTATCTTATCAAAGCGAAAACTTTGGATTTAAAGTTGGAAGATATGACATGGAAGGTTTGGATTGGTTTAGCGGGCACAATGAAGGCATACAAATGCATGCCGGAAATTCAGATATTAAAGCATGGGCACTTTATTCGTATGGAAGAAGTTCTGCGGGATATGAATGGTTGAATCATTTTACTCCCAGAAATGCGGAACTTAATCGTTTTGGTATTTTTGTTTTTGGAGTTGATGCTAAGTTTAATGCATTTTTTGTACAACCTTATGTTTATTATCAACCCGGAGCTTATGTAGCCCCTGGATTTAAAGTTATTCATGATAAAAGCTTTGGTTCAAAATATCGTTCAAAAACAACATTTATGATGTTAGGTGCCATTCACGAAAAAAGAACAAGAGATTTGCCATCTTATCCGGGTTGGGGTTATGGACCAATTTTTGATAAGCAAAAGGCTACAGAGTATAATCCGGAAGGTTATATTGGTAGAGAAAGAGGAGATGGGGGCGTAACACTTTTTGTGCGCGAAGAATTTTATATTAAAAATCATTATGTTGGAGGGGGATTTTATAAAAATTTTGGCAATCCCAATAGCTTAATTGGTGCTTATGGAAATCCCTTAAGGTTTAATACTTGGGTTTATACTCTCTATGATGTGGGTCCTACATGGAGTGATTTTTTTGGTAAAGATTCAACCAATTTGGTTGTATTTGGAGGATCAAAATATGATAAATTTTCTTGGAATGTAACGGGTCGTCTTACTTACAGCCCACGCAGTAATGAGAGATCTTTGGCTTTGATGCTTTCTTATATATTTAGTAAAAATATAAATGTAGATTTGAGATTAGAATATATGAATGATGAGACAAAAAAAGGTTATTCAATCTTTAAGAGTTATTTGACTAAAAATAACTATAGAGATAAGAGCTTCGTATTTATGTATATTAACTATGTTTTATGATTTTAAGTCCTATATCCCAATTGGGATATAGGCATTTTATTTGGCATTTGTATTATATTGAAGATAAACAACATGAGTTTGAAGATATTCCTCAAGACCATGTTTTCCATCAGCCCCACCAATTCCGGATTTTCTAAAGCCTGCATGAAATCCTTGCATAGCTTCAAAATTTTCTCTATTAATATAGGTCTCACCAAATTTAAGTTCTTTGCTTGCACGCATTGCAATATCAATATCTTTGGTATAAATAGATGAAGTCAAACCATATTCGCAATCATTTGCCAGTTCAATTGCTTCATCAAAAGTATCAAAAGGCAAAATAGGAAGCACAGGACCAAAAATTTCTTTTTGAATAATCTCCATATCTTGTTTGACATCTATTAAAACTGTAGGTTCGTAATAATACCCTGAAGTATCGCTTGATATTTTTCCTCCGGTAGTTGCTTTTACCCCATTTTTGAGCGCACGCTCTACCATGTTGGCAACACTTTCTAAACTTGATTGAGATACTAAAGGACCCATATCCACATTGCTTTGTTTTAAGGGATTACCATAAGTTACCTTTGAAATTGCTTGAGTCATTTTATCGACAAATTCTTGGTAAATATCTTTTTGAACATAGACTCTCTCAGCGCAATTGCAAACTTGACCTGTATTGATAATTCTAGAATTTTTGATATGCTTGATAGCTTCAGTGATATCAGCATCTTTCATAACAATAGCAGGAGCTTTGCCTCCTAATTCTAAAGAGACCTTTATAATATTTTTTGAAGCTGCTTCCATGATTTTTACACCTGTTTCTACGCTGCCTGTAAAACTCACAAGACCAACTTTTTCATTGCTTGCAAGCTCATTGCCCACACTTCTGCCATGACCGGAAACAAGATTAAATACCCCTTTGGGCAAGCTTGTTTGATGTATGAGTTTAGCAAATTCAAAAGCATTATTGGGTGTCTCAACACTGGGTTTAATAACTATTGTATTCCCTGTTAAGAGTGCCGGAGCCATTTTTCTTGCAATGAGGAAAAAAGGAAAATTCCACGGAAGAATACCCGTTGTTACTCCAATTGCTTGCTTAAAAATAAATATATTTTCATTAGGTCTGTCGCTTTGAAGAATTTCTCCTTCATACCTTCTTGCCCATTCTGCCATATAATCTATATAATCGGCAGTAAAATCTACTTCCACTTTTGCTAAAGGTAAGATTTTTCCTTGTTCTTGAGTGATAATTTCTGCGAGAAAATCAGCATTTTTTCGTATTTGGTTCGAAATTTCACGTAAATAATTTGCCCTTTGGATTGCCGGAAGTTTTTCCCATGATTTTTGTGCGCGATAAGCTGCATCAATTGCCATTTGTGCCTGTTGTACCGTCCCATTTGGGATGGTAGAGATAATCTCCTTGGTAGCAGGATTTAAAACCTCTATAACATCTTGATTGTTAGAGGTGAGAAATTCTCCATTGATATACATTTGATAGTTTTTGACATTCATTTAAACTCCTTATGATGAATTGTATTTTGATACTATCAAATTAAAGAGTCATTTTTATATAAGTGTTTTTCAAATATGATAAATCTTTTCAAATTTGAAAATGATTTTTATCATTCTTTAGAAAAATGCTGTATTATAGGTATGTGAAGTGATTTATAAAATGTTATATAATGTAACACAATACTTATAGAAGTATGATAAGATACAAGCATATAAAATTTTTGAAGGTAGTTTAATGAAAACAATTACTTTAGCTCAAGGAAATGGTGGGAGGGAGACCAATGAATTGATAGATAAAGTATTTAAAAAATACTTAGGAGATTTTTTACTCAGCTTGGATGAGGATGCAGGAGTTTTTTCTAATGACAAAAATACAACTTATTCAGTCAGCACAGACTCTTATGTTGTTACTCCAATATTTTTCCCCGGTGGGGATATAGGAAAGCTTAGTATTTGTGGTAGCAGTAATGACGTAGCAATGATGGGGGCAAAACCTAAATATATTAACATTGGCTTTATCCTGGAAGAGGGATTGGAGATACAAGAACTTGAAGAAATATTAAAAGGAATGGCTAAAGAATTACGATACACAGGTATTAAAATACTTTCTGCAGACACTAAAGTTGTCCCTAAAGGCAATACGGATAAGATTTTTATCAATACAACAGCTATTGGGGAGATTAAAAAACATAGTATTTCATCAAAGAATCTCAAACAAGGAGATGCTATTATCTTAACCGGTAATATTGGAAGTCATGGGTGCGTTATTTTTTGTTCCAGAAGTGAGATAGAGTTACATTCAGATTTGAAAAGCGATTGCAAACAACTTTATCCCATGCTTGAGAGGGTTTTTGAAACCCAAATCCCCATTCATGCCCTCAGAGATGCAACTCGTGGAGGATTAGCCGGGGTAATGAATGAGTGGGCAAATAATTCAAAAGTGAATATTTGTTTGGAAGAACAAAGCATCCCTATTCTCAAGGAAGTCCAAGGGGTATGCGAAATACTTGGGCTTGAGCCTTATTCTTTGGCGAATGAAGGTGCGTGCGTACTTGGTGTTCCTATGGAATATGCCAAAGAAGTTTGCTCCCTTTTAAAAGCACATCCTGATGGAAAAGAAGCTGTTGTTATTGGAAGGGTTGAAGGAGAAGATATTAGCACACCTCGTGTTATTCTAAAAAATGCTTGGGGCTCTAAAAGATATTTAGATTACCCACAAGGTGAACTTTTGCCTAGAATTTGCTAAATCCTATAGGCTTCTTCTCCATGAATACCAATGTCCAAGCCTTCAAGTTCTTCTTTATCATTCACTCGCAAAGAGGTAAATAAAGAAATAATTTTAAAACCGGCCAAACTTACAATCCCGGAAAGAGCCACACAAATAATAATAGCAAAAATTTGCTCTGTTAAAAGCGCCATATTCCCACTATAAAGCAGTCCTTGACCTAAAGTTCCTTCTCCTGTAGCTTCCGGATTGATGGAGGCTGAAGCAAAGATTCCTGTGGCAATACCACCCCAAATCCCTCCTATTCCATGAAGTCCGAAAGCATCTAAAGAATCATCATAGTTTAATTTTGTTTTAAGCCATGTGATGGCGACAAAACAAATAGGAGATGCCAAAAAACCTATCAATATACTTGCTAAGGGAGATACATATCCGGCAGCCGGGGTAATACCTACAAGTCCTGCTAGCGCACCTGTAATGGCTCCCAATAGAGTTGGTTTTTTATATTTAATCCATTCTATGGTGATCCAACCTAATATCCCCCCTGCTGTTGATAAACAAGTTGTAATAAAAGCATTAACGGCTATATTGTCAATACCTCCGGCACTTCCGGCATTAAATCCCAACCAACCAAATAAAAGAAGAGCTGCCCCTAAGAATGAGTAAGGAAGGGAGTGAGGGAAAATACCGGAAATATTTTTTCGTTTGCCTAGAAAAAAACACCCTACAAGTCCTGCTACTCCTGCGCTAATATGCACCACTCCACCTCCGGCAAAATCAAGAGATCCTTTTTGCAGCAGCCAGCCTTTTTGACTCCATATCCAATGTGCGAGTAAATCATAGACTAAAGTTGTCCAAATAAGAGTAAAAATAATCAATACACTAAACTTAATTCTCCCCACAAAAGAACCTGTAAAAATAGCTGCGGCTATGATGGCAAACATCATTTGAAAAATCATAAACAAACTATTGGGGACACCGTGTTCATTGTTGCCTTCAATGCCATAAAGACCCATATTATCAAGATTCCCTAATAATCCATAGCCTATATCTTCTCCAAATGCCAGAGTATATCCAAGCCCCACCCATTGGAATGTAATAATTCCAAACATAACAAAACAATTCATAATCACACTTAAAGAATTTTTACTTCTCACCATTCCGGAATAAAACATTGCCAATGCAGGTGTCATCAATAAAACCAATATCGTGCAAAAAAGTATAAAAATAGTATTTGCACCATCTATAGAGGTTTCTTGTGCTAAAACGATATTAGGAATAAATCCCAAAAAAAATAAATTTTTTTTCATTATTTTTTACCTTAAATATTTAATTTTGATTTTTAAATTGCGTCTAGACCTTCTTCTGCAGTTCGAATACGTATAATATTTTCTATTGGAATTAAAACAATTTTTCCATCCCCAACTTTTCCGGTATTGAGAATTTTTTTTGCTATAGAAATAATTTCTTGAGCTTGAGATTGAGAAGAAATAATTTCAATGCGAATTTTTGGAATCATATTTACTTGAAGCGCATTGCCTCTATAGACTTCTGTTTTTCCTTTTTGATTCCCATAACCAACAACATTTATGATAGTCATTCCGCAAATCCCTATTTTATCAAGAGAATTTTGAAGCTCTTTAAGCTTTTCTTCTCGTGTTGTAATCTCTATTTTTAAAATTTTTTCCATAAATATTCCTTTATAAAATAAAAACACATATTGTGCTTGTAAATAATTGTATTTTTATTTTGCTTAAACATTCATATTAGATGATTATAATTATCTTACATAATTTGGCGTATTTAAGGAGAGTATATATGCTAGAAAATCAAAATATTTTAGAAAAATTTCAAGTTGATTTAAAGGAATTTTATATTTTAATCCAAACTCAATCAGAGCAAATTAATAAAATTTACAAAATTTTTGATGATACTTTGGATGAAGATGTTGATAAATATTTTAAAATTCTCACTCAATTATGCAATCGAATTGGGTTAAAAGCAGATAAACCAACTTTAATGGCGATGTGTGATCGAATCGCAAATCTTAAAGAAGGACCCATAATACAGGTGTTAAAAAATCATCAAAAAAGCAATTCCGAAATTTTAGTTGCCAAAAGACTTTTGTTGAATTTTGTAAGTCATTTCTATGCGCAAAAACATCAAGACTTATTGTCTGAAATTCGGAGAAAAAAGCTTTTGAGTGAATTTTATCGTGAAATTCTTTTGGGCATACATCATATTGGGCTTGCAATGAATAATTTTTTTGAAAGTTGGCAAGATAGTTTGATTGATGGTATTAATAAAAATATGCAAAGACTTTATGGGGATGAAAAGTCTCTTGAATTTTTAGCTCCCAGTATAGACAAAGAAGAAGTGGGGGGTAGGTTAATTTGTTCAGATAGGAGTTATTCAATTCCCAAAAAACTTGGCGATAGATATATTTCTATTCCTTATGTTGTTGCATTTGATATAGAAATCAAAGCAATTATCAAAACTATTGAAAAACTT
Source organism: Helicobacter sp. 11S03491-1 (assembly GCF_002272835.1). Taxonomy (NCBI): domain Bacteria; kingdom Pseudomonadati; phylum Campylobacterota; class Epsilonproteobacteria; order Campylobacterales; family Helicobacteraceae; genus Helicobacter; species Helicobacter sp. 11S03491-1. Next base: position 127,781 of record NZ_MLAO01000005.1, on the reverse strand, counting down.
TTATCAAAATTAGAAAATTTAGAGGACAATATTTATAATAAAAAACAAGCTTATATGGATTATTTTGTGGCATTAAAAAACGCTTTTGGAGAAAGCCATAAAGATAAACTAATTGAAAAATGGAGGGAAGTAGATATTTGTTGGATGGATATAGATACTCCTTTGCAAATAGGACACCCGCTTGAATATTATGAAGATAGATATCGACATTCTGTTGCTCCTGAATGGGATATAAGGATTGCTAATCCTGATAAAATGACTGATAAAAGAGTTCAAAATTCTATTCAGAAAATGTTTTTGGATCTTAGTAAAAAATTAGATGCAAATGAAGAATTTATATCCTTTATTTCTCAAGCTTTACAAAAAGTAAAAACTTACAATGGGCTGCCAACACTTTATTATGGAGCGGATATGAATGGACTTTTTTCTGCACAAGTGGTTCCCAACGACGAAGTAGTATCTAAAAAATTTGGTAAAAAAATTTTTGCTTTTGGGGATAAAATCATTCAATCTGCACGAAGTAAACCTAAGATGAAATTAAATTATGAAACTTTCCAAAAAGATTACTTACAAGAAGCCAGAGATATTTTATTTGAAAATGAACAATTGTGGCATTTGGTATATGATATCACAACCAACGGGCATGAATTTGGACATATTCTTTGGATTGAGGAGGATACACAAAGATTGATGAATGCTGATGGAGATTTTAAAAATATTGAAGAATTCAAAGCAACATGCAGTGGGCTAGTGGCATTTTTTCAAAAAACCTATGATCCTATAGAATTCCAAGCAGTCATGAGTGAAACTATTCGAAGAAGTGTAGGGTTAATGGCATGGAGAGAACAAGAAGAGGTTTTGCCTTATTATTGTGAAGGGTTGATTCATTTATATGGAGCATTTATTAGCGGGGTATTGGAATTTAATCCTGATAAAAAACCTGTTTTAGAAGTCTATAAAGATAAATATGACAATCTTAAAGAGTGGTATATCCAAACTTATGAATCATTGGTAAAACATTACATCAATAAATTTCCCTCCGGAGAATGGCTTAAAAATTTTGTGATAAAAAATGAGAAATGCTACCAATCAAAATTAAATCTTAGCAATGTATTTATTGAATGGTATTGGAAAAAGTATCAAGAAGTAGGACAAGAAATTTTATAATCCCTCTAAGCAGAGGGATAAAATAATTAATATCTAATTTTGAGAACTTTATTTTCAGCCATTTTTGGAATCCAAAGATATTTGCCATCATAGAAAATATCTGCCGGACCTGCCATTGGAGGAAGATCTAATTGAGTGGCTTTCCCATTGGCATCTATACTATAAATCATACCTTTTAAACCCTCACCCCAACTGCTTACCAAAAGGTTACCTTTGGAATCAAAAGCAACACCATCTAATTGTCCTCTAATATTAGAAATTTGATGTGGTTTGTGAGTTTTTGTATTTAGGTTAATAGAGATGACAACGCCTCCATTATCCCCTATTGGATCATAACCTACACTATAGAGCTTATGATTTTTTTTATCTATTAGCAAACCATTAGGCCCACCATATTTTTTAATATCCAAAGCTACTAAAGTTTTATAAGTTTTATTTTTGAGATTTATTTGATGAATAGTTCCTGTCCCGGTATCACTTACATAGAGGGTATTTTTATCCAAAACAGCAATATCATTAAGAAAAATAGCATTTGTTATGGGTAATTCAAAAACTAATTTTTTATTCTTAAGATTGAAGCCTTTTAAGACATCAATATCTACGACATACAACACATCTCCTATGATAGACATGCCTTTAGGGGCATTCATACCACTTATAAACTTGTGTTCAATAATTTTGCCACTAGAATCAAGTTTGGAAATATAACCATCATTATCTTTTGCTAAAGGTTCAAGTTTGATCCCCACATTAGATACATAAACGTCTTTGCCATTTACAAAAACACTTTCAGGAGAATTAAACCCATCAATGTCTTGGCTATTTTTCAATAAAATAGAACTTCCAAATAACAATGTTGATAACAATAAGCTTGCAGCTAGAATTTTCTTCATAATTTTATCCTTTGAAATTTCGGTTTAAAAGCAAAGACTATTGTATGTAAAATAACAATTATTTTGTATGAGTTTTATGAGATAAAATACAAGTTATTTGATTTTTGAAATTGTTTTGGGGTAGTACCGTATTTTGTTTTGAATCTTTCAATAAACCATGCGCTGGAACTAAATCCACATTCTTGACAAATTTGTTTGATATTTTTTTGGCTAAATTGAATCAGGAATTTTGCTTTTGAAAATCTTTTCTCATCTAACCATTCTTTTGGAGAGATACCAAAACATTGTTTGAATTTTCGACTGAAACTTGCCATATCCATTTTGGCAAATGATGCCATTTCGCTGACATTACCAAATTCTTGATTGCAATATTCAAAAAGTTTATGAATATCAATCTGAAATTCTTGAATGATATTTCTAAGGAAACTAATAAAAATTTTGCTTTGAGAATAATCATTAAGAATATGTAAAAAAATTTCTTCAAATTTTAACTTTATGATATTTTCATTGGGCAATTTAGATGTTTCAAAATAAGGTAAAAAACTTTTTAATACAGATTGAAGCATGCTATCTGTTGTGATTTTGAAGATAATATCTTCTTGATTAGAATACTTGAAAGTTTCCAGAATATACGGATGTTTGTTGATAAATTCAATTAATAAGCTATCTTCAAAAAAGAACAAAAAAGACTCATAAATATCATTAAATGCTTGAATATCGCTCAAGCTATAATGACCGCGACTTAAAAAAATAGCTTCATTTTCTTGAATACAAAAATCACCTTGTGCAGTATGAAGAATCTTTTTTCCCTTAAAAACAAAAATTAAAACATTTTTTTGTATCTGCACCAGAGACTGCATAAGATTTTTCTTTTGAGTATAGCGAGCAAAGCATAAACCGCCTAAATCAAAAATTTTAACATGATGAAGTTTTTTAAAATCTTGAGGTATCTGAAGTATATCCATTCCTTTTCTTTATTTTGATTTATTTTTAATAAAATTAAAATCAAATTATACGAGTTTTTTGATTTTAATGATTTAATATGGTCGGCTATTTTTCAGTTAAAATTGAGAATTTGCCATTATTTAACTCAATATAGAGTTCTTTAACACTATTGGAAGTATAAGTTGGTTTATTGTTTTTATAGGCTGAATAATTTTGTGAAAAACTAATTTTGAAAATATTTTTTCCCTCTTCATTGGGATAAGGGGAAATATCAATATTCGAAAACAAAATTGTTTTTTCTTCTTTTTTATCAAAAATACGCTTTTTATAGTCTCTAAAAGTTTTAAATTTCATTCCATCATAGCGTATAAAATCATCACTATAAAACGACAGATACTTATCTAAATCATTTCTTATCCAAGAGTCTCTCCATTCATATAAATCACTAAGTATTGTTGCAAGATCCTCTTTTGTGGCAGGTTTAAAATTATTTTCATAAGTAATAAGGAGAGCTTTTTTTTGTCCAATAAGCTTATCATATTCATTCAAAGCAGTATTATCAATAGCTATACAGCCCTTGGTATTTAGCTCTTCACGATTTCCATTTAGAGGAAGTCCATGAATCCAAATGCCATAACCTGTTTTTTTTCGAATTTTGTCATAAGTATTTGGATAGCTTGTAGCAAATGCCAATGGACCATAATATTGATTGAGTCCGGTTAATTTTGCAGTAATATCATAAACTCCAATGGGCGTAGTTAGATCTCCTTCAATTTTTTTATTCCCTTTTCCGGATCCTACTAACGCAGTTGTTTGTTTGATCTCTTTTAGATGACCATCTTGAACTTCATATAATGTTAAATTTGGGATTAATTTATTAGATACAAATAAAAAATCTATATTTTCATAATACCCATAATCTGTGTCTTTATCTTTTAAAACCCCCAACCAAAAATCTTTTTGGACTAAATAGTTTTCCAGCATTGTTTGTGTTGCCTCAATACCTTTTGTGCGGTAAGTTTGAATAATTTTAATAGTTTGGCTATCCATTCCATAAAGCATGCAACATGCCATTAAACTTATACTTAAAATAAACCTCATACTCCTGCTCCTTTTAAGCTTTAATCTTCAAAATCATATCCAAATTTTTTGAGATTTGCTTTTTCTTTGCTCCAAGATTTTTGAACAAAAACTTGCAAATGTAAAAAAACTTTTTTTTCACTCATTTTTTCCATTTTTTCTCTGGCTTGCTTTCCAATTCTTTTGATTGTCCGGGCATTTTTACCTATAACCATGCTTTTTTGACTTTCTTTTTCGACAAAAATTTTTCCAAAGACTTGATCCAGATGCTTATTCTCAATAAACTTTTCTATTTTCACATCACTTTCATAAGGAATTTCATCACTTAGATTATTAAATACACTCTCACGAATGATTTCTTTGTAGATTTGTTTAAGACTTTCATCTGTAAGGATTTCTAGGTCAAAAAATGGAGGAGAATAGGGTAGGTGTTTGCTAACTTCTGTGAGAAAACTTTCAAGATTGATAGACTTTGATGAGCTAATAGGGATAAGGGATAGAAATTTGTGATCGTATTTTTGATAATTTGCAATTTGTTGCAAAACTTTTTCCTTGCTTGCTGTATCTATTTTGCTCAAAATCAAAATATGGGGTTTATTGCTAAAATCCAAAAATTCTTCATAATATTTTAAATCATCATGGATTGAAGCCATAAAAACACATAAATCACAATCTGAAATAGCCTTTAAGGCTTCTTTGAGCATAAATTGATTCAATAATTTTTCTTGGTGGTGCAAGCCCGGAGTATCTACAAAAATAATTTGAGATTCTTCATTTTTGTTAGTTTTAAACGAAATAATGATATTCATCTTTTTTCTGGTTGCATTGGCTTTGTGAGAAACCAGCGCAATATCTTGCTTGAGAAGTTTATTTAAAAGTGTGCTTTTTCCGCAATTTGGACGCCCTACAATAGCTACAAATCCGGATTTGAAGTTCTCTTGCATTTTATAAAATATACCTGGCTAAATCTACATTTTCAACCAAATCTTTTAATTTTTCATTGACTAATTTTTGTGTAATACGAACGGTCTGATTCTTGTATTCATCGGCATTGAAACTTATGTCTTCTAAAACTCGCTCAATTGTAGTATGCAATCTTCTAGCTCCAATATCCTCAGTTTTTTGATTGGCATTATAAGAAAGTTTGGCAAGCTCTAAAAGCGCTTCATCATCAAATTTTATTGTAACACTTTCTGTTTGCAATAATGCTTGGTATTGTTTGATAATAGAACTTTTTGTTTGGGTAAGGATTTGATACATTATTTCTTCATCAAGACTATTTAATTCTACACGAAGAGGGAATCTTCCTTGAAGTTCAGGGATCAAATCACTTGGTTTGTTGAAATGGAAAGCTCCGGCTGCAATAAAAAGAATATGATCTGTTTTGATTTGACCATATTTTGTATTGACCCAACTACCCTCTACGATAGGCAACAAATCTCTTTGTACTCCTTCTTTACTGGGATCTTGTCTTGAACTATCTTTTGAGTTGACTGCAACTTTATCAATCTCATCTATGAAAATTACCCCTGCTTCTTGGGCTCTTTTAAGCCCCTCCAGTTTAATCATTTCAAAATCTAAAATTGCCTCTGAAGCCTCAGGTTTTAATGCTTCTTTGGCTTCTTTGATGTTCATTTCTTTTTTTATTTTTTCTTGTTCTTTGCTTAAGACTTTAATGATGCTTTCTTGGACTTTGATAATTTCCGGAGGCATGTTGTTATCAGAGTCTATCATTTTTCTATTGAGTTCTATTTGCACTTTATAATCATCCATTTCTCCATTCTTTACTTTTTGTCTCATTTTTTTAAAACTATTGTCATATTCTTGTTTTTTTGTTTCGCTAACTCCATTTGGAAGTGGTGGTAAAAGTTTTTGAGTAATTTTATCAATAATAAAATCTTGTATTTTTTCTTTTGATTTTTCTTCATATTCATTTTCTACCAAATTCACGCTTGCCAAAACTAAATCTCGCACCATAGACTCTACATCCCTACCGACAAATCCCACTTCTGTATATTTACTTGCTTCTACTTTAACAAAAGGAAGTCCCATGATTTTTGCCATACGTCTTGCAATTTCAGTTTTCCCCACACCTGTTGAACCAATCATTAAAATATTTTTGGGGGTTACTTCTTCTTGAAGTTCTGCAGAGAGTTGTAATCTTCTGTAGCGATTCCTCAAGGCAATGGCAACAGATTTTTTAGCCTCTTTTTGTCCGATTATGTATTCATCTAGATATTTGACAATTTCTTTAGGGGTCATATCTAATTTATTATTTTTCATTCAAGCTCCAAAATCTTAATATTTGTATTGGTATAAATGCAAAGCTCCCCAGCAATCTTGAGGGATTCTTCCACGATGGACTTTGGAGGGAGGGGGGCAAATTTGTCTAATGCTCTAGCTGAACTCAAAGCATAATTGCCCCCACTGCCAATAGCAGCTATTTTTCCATCTTCAGGTTCTACCACATCACCTGTTCCACTTAGGATATAGATATGATCTTTATTGAGCACAATCATCATTGCTTCAAGCTTTCTCAAGTATTTATCCTTGCGCCATTGTTTGGAAAAATCAAGAATACTTCTAACTAAATCACCTTTTCTGCCTTCTAAAATTCTCTCAAACATATCAAACAAAGAAAACGCATCTGCTGTGCTTCCGGCAAATCCGCTTAAAACCCCACCGTTATAAAGTGCTCGAATTTTGGTTGCATTTGCTTTAAGGACGCAGTTGCCAAATGTTACTTGACCATCCCCCCCAATAAGGGCATATTTTTTTCCCTCATACTCGCCTCTATAGCCTAGAATTGTCGTGGCTTCAAACATATTTTTTCCTTATGATTTCTTTATTGTGCTATAACATCAATTTTGAGTATTGCTGAAATTCCATAACCAAGCTTAATCTCTATTTCATAAATTCCGGTGCTTTTAATAGGTGTTTTCAACTCAATATCTTTTTTATCTATAGAAATATGATGGGCATTTTGGAGTGCTTGTGTAATTTCTTCTTTTGTGATAGATCCAAATAAAGATCCATTTGCTCCAACTTTTCTAATCATCTCCAAAGTAATATTTTCTAAATTTTTAACAAGCTGTTTTCTTTCAGTCATTTCTAAGGCCGCTATTTCTTCTTGCTTTTTTTGTTGGGCTTTGTATTTATTGATGACTTCATTGCTTGCGTGTTTAGCCTTGCCTTTAGCAATTAAGAAATTCTGTCCATAGCCATCTTTGACTTCGTGAATCTCCCCTGTTTTTCCCAATCCTTTTACATCCTCCATCAATAAAATTTTCATTTTGATCCTTTTTTGGTAATATTCTTAAAATTTTAGCAAAAAAGAGTAAGGCTTATGGAATTTTTAAATACAAAAGATTGTGTCAGAATCAAAAAAACCAATTCTAAAAATATTCGGATTGTGATTAAACAAAAAGGTGAAATAATCCTTAATGTTCCTCATTATTATTCTCAAGCCCAATCAATGCAGTTACTTCAAACTCATCACCAATGGATACGAAAAAATCTTGATAAAATAGCTCTCAATAATTTTCAAATACAACAATTTCTGGCAAGTCACTCAGATGAAATTTTGTTTTTTGGGGAGTGGAAAAAATTAGAAAAATATATAAACTTAAATTATTTAAAAAATCATTTAAACGATTATATCCAAACAAAAACTGCTATTTTTTCTGAAAAAATGGGGCTTTCATATGGCAAAATTTCAATAAGATGTAATAAAACAAGGCTGGGAAGTTGTTCTTATCAAAATAACCTTAGTTTCTCTATCTTGCTTATTTTTGCCCAAAAAGATTTAATTGACTATGTAATTATCCACGAACTCTCACATATCCAACATAAAAACCACTCAAAAGCATTCTGGAATTTTGTTGAAAAGTTTTGTCCTGATTATTACCTAAAGAGAAAAAACCTTCATAACCAAATAAAATTCTATATTCCATTATTGCAAAAAATCTTATCACCTTCTTCTGATGGTTGAATCAGAATCTTTTGGCAAAAAGAAACTGCCATGATTGGATGATTTGGGATGCAAGAGTTGTTGTTTGAAAATCCTATAATTATCACAACCTGATTGCGCGCCATTATCACAAACAAAGGCAAATAAATCCAAGGCTCTTTGAGAATCTTGAGGAACTCCTAATCCTTTTTGATATAATACGCCTAAATTGTTGCAACTACTTAGGATACCTCCATCGCAAGCGATTTGAAAATACTTTGCTGCGTAAAAATAACTTACAGGCGCTCCTGATGTTCCATTAGCATACATCCAACCAAGATTAGCACAACCTGTAATATCCCCTGCTTTACAAGCCAGATAATTCAAATCAACAAGACCAAGTTTGGCTTTATCTACACCATAAATATTATTGGTATTTGTCATCAACCCTAAATTATAACAACCCAAATCACTCCCGGCTTCACAAGCAAATTTATAATATTGTATTGCTTTGAAATAATCTTTTTGCACTCCCTCACCATTAGCATACATCCAAGCCAGATTATTGCATGCTAACACATCTCCGCCTTGGCAACCTGTCATATAAAGTTGAGCAGCTTTTTGCTTGTCATTTGCATCTGCATTTTTTTGATAATCATAAATCATGGCTAAATTTGCACAAGCTGTCGCATCACCGCCGCTACAACCCATTTGATAATATCGAGTAGCTTTTTGAATATCGTTTTGAACACCTATACCATTAGCATACATAGTGCCTACGCCAAAACAACCTGCAGGGTTGCCCTCATCACAAGATTGAGAAAAGAGCTTAAAGGCAGTTTTGTAATCACCTGATTTTGCTGCAACAATTGCTGATTCTAATGTGCTTTGAACCATCTCCGGAGGCGCTAGATGATCACTTAGGGGGATAGGTTTTGTGGTTCTTGGAGTATCGGGCTTGGGATTCGGGGCTAAAATAGGCGCATTTTGTGCTTGTTGGGTGGATGATTGATTTGATTGTGAATTCTTTAGTGTTTGAGATTCTTGAGTGGGTTGGGGAGTTTGAATTTCATTATTGGAAGATGGTTGATTTTGATTAGTTTCCAAAGGAGTGGAATTTTCTTCGTTGTCTGCAGCATACATACCTGCAATTATCAATAATATGACAAAAATACCATTTCTAACCCTTTGCATATTCGAAACTCCTCATTCACGATTTGGATTTAAAAAGCAAAAACTATGCCAATTAATGAAGCATGTCATTCAATTCGATTTTTCTATTACTTCTAAAGGCAATCATTTTGCCTGTTATGCTATCTTGTCTGAAATGAATACCATGCTTTCCTGAAAGTTCCTTACCTTTATAAAGGTTGGTTTGATTGATGGTGAAATCTTTATTAATATCTGAGATTTTTTTAGCCTCAGTTTCTTGAATTTCAAAAATAGTTCCTGCTAATATTGCAATCCCTCCATCAACAATACAACCATCTCCCAAACTAATTCCTGTGGAGCTATTGACACCCAAAAGGCAATTTTTGCCAATACTAATTGGACTGGAATTTCCTCCACTAAGAACACCAAGAATACTTGCGCCCCCTCCAATATCTGTCCCTTCTCCAATAATAACAGAAGAAGAAATTCTTCCTTCATTCATACAAACACCTTCAGCGCCTGCATTAAAATTCACATAACTTGCTCCGGGCATTTGTGTATAGCCCCCTGTTCCTAAATAGGCTCCAAATCTGGTTTTAGCTGTATCTAACAATCTAATATTGTCATATTGAGGGATAATCTGCATTAAATATCGAGGAAATTTATCTACAAAGTCAATTTTAGGGTATATATTCCTCATTTTCAGAATAATTTCATTTTCTCGTAACCATTCTAATTCATAAGGTTTATTGCCACTCCAAGCAACATTTTGCAAAAGAGCAAAAATACCATCTAAAATAAGACTTCTGAGTTTGGCTTTGCCTAAAGAGAGTCCAAGAAGTTTCATATATGCACTTTCTACACTTTCACATTTTGTATCTTTATAAATGACGACAAATCGAAACAAAAACTCTCCGTTATTATCTTTAAGTCGATTTTCTTCCATCGCTTTTTTAAGTTCTAAGATAATTTGAATATTTTTATGACTTGTTTTATTTTGGATAGATTCAATCAAAAAAGGCGTGTATAAATCAAGTGCTTTGTATATAAAACTCTCATCAATCCCATATACGCACTCGTTTTCGCTTTCAGAGATTTTGGCATCCGGGTTGAGAGAATTGGCAAATACGGCATAAGAACCCAAATTTTCACTAATCCAGTTTAAAACAGGGTAGGTTGCACAAAGAACTTTTTTTGATTTTTGACCAATATCAACCCTGGCGATTCCAAATCCAAGCGGGGATTTATAAGCGCTGGATTTTTGGTAATTATCTACAAAATTTTTGAATCTTTCTATCATCTTAGTTTCTCCTAAAATATTGAATGTTTGAAAACATCATTTATAGTGTTATTTCTTTGAGAATTCAATAAAATAAACGACAAATTAGATAATTTTGATTTGTTGGATTTAATTAAATAGAGATATTGGCAAGATGTTGCATTATCTTTATTTTTAGCAATCCTCTATGAATAGCCTTACTCTATTAAATCTGAATTTTTGTAGCAACAAAGTAATTTGGAATGGCTGAAACCCTGATACTAAAATTTATATTATGTCAAAATTTGTAAAGACGAAAACTTTATTATAAATAACTTAGCCGTAGCCACATTGGAATTGTCATAGCGCTTGCAAAAATACCAAATGCAATAGAACTCACAGCAATTTTGTTATTTAATCCTGCACGCATGATAACAGCTGCAGAGCTAATGAGTGGAGGCATAGCTGATTCTAACAATGCCATTCTCCAATCATCAGTAATCAAAATTCCATTAAGATGGATAAAAGCAAAGATTATTGCCGGCACAAATATCATTCCCCAAAAAAGGACTACAAAAGTATTCTTCCATTCCGTTTTAATATCTCCCATACTGATTTGAACCCCTATGGCAAACAAAGCAACAGGGGTAGCGCAAGCTCCAAGTTGTTTGATTGGAGTAAATATCCATTCACTAATTGAAAAAGGCATAAATTTGAAAATCAACCCAATAATTAAAGCCAAAAACAGAGGATTTTGTGATAACCTCATCGTAATGGCCCGTAACCCAAATACTCCCTTGCCTCCAATACTCATAATCATGGGTGTCAATATTGCCAATGGAATAGCTGTGCATATTTGATCATATAAGATAGCTTTATTGGAATATTCTTGACCCAAAGCTCCATATACTAGGGGAACACCCAAGAATAAAGTATTTCCTAATGTTGCTAAAAATGCCATCGCAATAGCAGTATTTCTTTCTCTCTTTAAAATTTTTTTAGAAAAAAAATACATACTTGCCCCACCAACCAAGGAACAACCTAAAGTTGTAAGCATAATAAGTATTAATTTGAAATCAAGCTCAACATGATAAATCCCTGTAAATATTTGTGCGGGCAATGCAAAATTAAGCAAAAAACCCAATAAAATACCACTTTGTTTATTGCCAACCATGCGCAGAGTTTTGGCTAAATAACCTAATCCAATAAAAGCAAAAACTCCATATAAAGCCAGTAACACTTTTGGAACTCCTATAAATAAGCTTTAAAATGGCGGAATTGTAGTATTATGAAACTTTAAAGAATATAAGTTTGAGATAAAAGGGCAAAAAATATTATTTTGAAATAAATTTCAATCCAATAACTCCAATAATAATCATAAATAGAAAAATTATTTTTGCAAAATTAATCTCTTCTTTAAAAATAATAAATCCAATAAGAGAAACAATACTAAGTCCCAAACCAGCCCATATTGCATATCCTATGCTCAAAGGAATGCCTTTGCTTGCCAGATAAAACATCCCTAAACTAATGGCAAAACATACTCCGTATAACAAGGTATAAATATGATTTTGGGTATTTGTGGAAATTTTTAATGATAAGGCTGCCATTGCTTCAAAAATAACTGCCAACATGAGCAATATCCAATATTTCATCCATTCTCCTCAAGGTTATAATCTGACTTGACCCTCACCATAAATTTTATATTTATAAGTGGTTAAAGAATCTATCCCCATAGGTCCTCTAGCATGAAGTTTTGAAGTAGAAATGCCTACTTCTGCTCCAAAGCCAAATTCTCCTCCATCACTAAAACGTGTTGAGGCATTTACATAGACACAAGCTGAATCAATGGTATCTAAAAAATTTTGTGCAATAGTATAGTTTTCTGTAATAATAGAATCTGAATGTCTGGAGCTATGCTTCTCTATATGTGCCAGAGCTTCTTGAAAGTTATGAACCACTACAATATTAAGAATATTATCACCATATTCAGTATCCAAATCCTGAGGATTTAAAATATCTGCTTGAATAAACCTCCTAACTTCTTCATCGCCCTTTAAGAGCGTTTGAGTTTGTTTAAAGGCTTCTTCAAGTAAAGGTAAAATTTTTGGAGCAATCGCCATATCGATTAAGAGCGTTTCAATGGCATTGCAAACACTAGGTCGAGAAGTTTTTGCATTGATAGCAATTTGGATGGCTTTTGAAAAATCACAATCTTCATGGAGATACAAATGGCAAATTCCTTTGTCATGCTTGATAATAGGGATGGTGGTATTTTTTGTTACAAAATTAATAAGTGATTCTCCCCCTCTGGGAATAAGTAAGTCAATATATTGATCCATTTGGATAAAAGAAAGCATTGATTGTTTGGAAATATCTTTAATCATATTGACACATTCGATCAAAAATTCATGTTCCCTCAATGTATCTTGGATGATTTTATGGAGCATAAAATTTGTATTCCGGGCTTCTTTGCCACCTTTGAGAATGCAAATATTCCCACTTTTAAGGCAAAGGGCAGCAATATCGATGGTAACATTAGGTCTTGATTCGTATATGACACCAATAACCCCTATAGGGATACTGATTTTTTGAATATTCAAACCACCGGATGTTCTCCAACCATCTAAAATCTTGTTTAACGGATCAGGTTGGGAAGCGATCTTTAAGATTGATTGACTCATGGAGTTAATTTTATCTTCATCAAGCATTAAGCGTTCATACATAGGAGCTGAAATTTTATTCTCTTGAGCTTGGAATAAATCTTTTTTATTAGCTTGCAAAATTTCAATTTGGTGTAATCTTAGATTTTGTGCCAAAGCAGATAAAATTTCTATACGTTTAACATGAGAGAGTTTTGATAAAAATCTTGCACTTATTTTGAGTTTATGATAAAAATCTTCCATTTTATTTGGTTACTCCACGTTCAAGCGCAAGCTTTTCAACTTCATTTATGAAAACTTCCAAAATTTTGTTTTCAGGTAACCTGCATAAAATCTCTCCGGCTTTGATAATTAACCCGCTGTGATTTCCAAAAGCAATAGCAATATCAGCATGCTTGGCTTCCCCTAGCGCATTTACTGCACACCCCATAACACTTATATTCAAAGGTGTTTTGATATGGGATAATCTTTTTTCTACTTCTTTGACTGCATCAACCAAATTAGCTTCAATTCTCCCGCAAGTTGGGCAAGAAATAATAGTAATCCCGTCTTTTTGTCTGCCACTATATCTTAAAATAGCCCTTGCAACCTTTATTTCCTCTTCTAATTCGCCCGTAATAGATACCCTCATCGTATCTCCAATCCCCTCCATCAATAGATTCCCTAGTGCCATAGAACTCTTAATCATAGAGTGAAAAATAGTCCCGGCCTCTGTAACTCCTAAATGAAACGGATAATCCACCAAAGGTCTTAACATCCTGTATGCCTCAATAGTCCGCTCTACATCACTAGCCTTAAGAGATACCTTAATATTTTCAAATCCAAAATCCTCTAAAAGCTTAATGTTATAAAGTGCCGATTCTACCATACCTTTTGGTGTAGGACCATATTTTTTGTCAAATTCCTTTTCCAGACTTCCGCTATTGACACCAATACGTATGGGAAGTTGCCTTTGATTGCAAGCTTGTGCAACTGCTTTGATTCTATCTTTTGTCCCGATATTTCCCGGATTGATTCGAATACCATCCACACTTTCAGCAGCAATGAGGGCAAAACGATGTCTAAAATGAATATCTGCCACAATAGGCAAAGGAGAGATTTTTTTAAGATCTGCTAAGGCATTTGCATCTTGTTGATCACTCACAGCAACCCGAACAATATCAGCTCCGGCAAAATGCAATCTGTCTATTTGTTTTTTTGTGGCTTCTATATCTGCTGTTTTTGTAAAAGTCATACTTTGGACACTAATAGGGGCATCTCCGCCTATAGGCACATTACCTATATGGATTTGTTTGGTTTTATAGCGTGGAATCAACATTTTTCTTCTTTCGTTTTTTTGTTTATTAGATTATCAGAAAAATCTTTTTATATTGATTTAGTTACACAACTTTAATTTTATGTTATCATTATACAATAAATTTCACCTTTAATGCTATAAATAAGATTTTTAGTTTAAAATCAAATCATTAATTAGGATAATTTTCATTAAATATTGGAACTATAGTGCTCAAGATTAAAAACAAAATCAATCTAATTGGAAGTGTGCTTGATATTGGATTAAGCGAAGACGAATATTTATTTGCTGATCATCGCTATAGAATCTATAAATTTTCTCTCAAAGAATTTCTTTTTTCATTTAGCAAGCAAGTGTCAAAAAATGCCAGACCTCTTCATCAATATTCTAAAGCTGTGAGTTGCTCTCAAGACGGATATATTTCAATGCCCAAAGTTAAAAGCTCAATAGCAACAGTGTATAAAATGGAAAATAATTTAATTTCTTTAGTTGCCAGGCTTAGGTGGCATCGAACGGATATTAGTGTTTCAAAATTTTCTTCTGATTGTAAATATCTTGCTACAGGCGGAGAAGATGGAAGAGTATTTATATATACACATCCTAATCACAAATTAAATACATTTTTGCCCAGAAGACCTGATTATATTTCTTGTATTGCTTTTGGCAAGCATTCTGAAAATATTTGCTATGCTTCTTATGATTTGACTTTGACATTTTATAATCTCAAAACAGATGCGAAACCAAAAATAACAAAAACCCCAAGTGTCATAGAAGATATGATTTTCTTTGATGAGGATACTAGAATTTTTTATGTTTGCAAGGGAGGGGAATCCGGTATTTTCGATCTGAGAACCTTGCAAAATCAATGTCGCATGAATTTTACCTCATGGCCTACAAAAATTATCTTGAATATTGATGAAAATTATGCTTATGTAGGCACAAGGGAAGATGTTTTTTATATTCATAATCTCAAAGATAATACAGTTACGCATACAATGAAGCTTTCATCAAAAGGAGTTACTTGCATTAAAGAATATGAAAATTTGATTTTTATTTGTTTTGCAGATGGCAGTATCCAAATTATTGATAGATTTTACAAACTTGATGAATTTTTAAAATTACTCAATCAAGATGATTTTGAACAAGCAAAAATATTTGCTGAGCAAAATAATATCTTGCTTAAAACTTTAGAAATTTATACTCATGTAAAAAATAATCGATGGCAAGAAGTGATTAAAGATGTTACTAAGCTTTTGCTCACAAATCAAATTGATGATATACTCAATATTGCCACTCCTTATTTTGAAGATCCCAAAAAAGAAGCCGAACTCAAACAATATCTCTATGAAAAAACTTTTATTCAAGAATTTTCAGCAGCTTTCAAGAATAATGATTATGCTAAGGCATATGAAATATCTTCTCAACACCCTTGCATTAAAAATTTAGATGAATACAAAAAGATGGAAGAATATTTTGATAAAATTTACAATGTTTCCCAACATCTGATTTCCCAAGATGCCACCGGTAATAAAGAAAAAGTAAGGAGTATTTTGGCGCCTTTTGAAAATATCCCTGATAAAAAGATGATTATTACCACACTTCTCAATAATTGCGATAAATATTTATTAGCTGAAAAATACACAAAAGAGCAAGACTTTACGAATTATTTTTCATTAGTTGTCCAATGTCCTTTTCTCAAAAATAGCAGGACATATAAAAGAATGTATCTTGCTTGTGAAAAAATGACTCATGAAGTTCAGGACTTTATGGCTACAAAAAACTATGCTCAAGCCAATGAAATAATAAATGTTTTGCTATATATCGAGCCTTTTAAAGAATTTGGAATAAAAAGCCAAAATTATATTCATAATATTGATCGCTTCTTGGAGAAATGCAAAGCAAAAGATTATCCGGAATGTTACAAAATGCTTCAATTATGCCCTGAGATGGCATCTTCAGAAGAATATATTGCTATTTACGATGAGATTATGCAAATTTTTGATAAAACCAAACTTATTGCCCAAAAAGGTAACACGAAAGAAGTTTATGCAAAAATACAGCCGTTTTTTTCGCTAGATTACTGGAAAAACAAGGTTGATATTATCATGAAAATAGCCTATTTATATGAAATACAAATAGCCTTGGAAAGTAAAAAATCTAATATTGATTGGAAAATGAGTATTGAGCAGTATGTTTTAAGATATACTAAAGATGATGAAATTAGAAGTTTGTGCGCTCAAGATGAAGAACTTCAAAGTATTCTGGAAAAAATACCCGAAAATATTCGAGAGCAACCAAATAAAAGTATTAACCATATACAAAGTATCATTTTTACAAAAAACTAAAATAAAAGGTAAAACACATGCATGAATATTCTGTAGTTTCCTCATTAATTGATCTTTGTGAAGAACATGCCGGAAAAAACAATGCAACCCGGATTGAAAAGGTAATTGTGGGGATTGGGGAGAGAAGCGGTATGGATAAAAGTTTATTTATAAGTGCTTTTGAAACTTTTAGAGAAGAATCTCCTGTTTGTAAAAATGCTATTTTGGATATCATTGAAGAAAAGATTGAGTTAAAATGTAAGGACTGCAATTATACCTTTATGCCTGAAAATATGGACTATGGAATATGTCCAAAATGTCAAGGAAAAAACCTGGAAATTATTAAGGGACGTGAAATGCATCTACTATCTTTAGAGATGATGGGAGAGTGATACATGATACAAAATAAACAAATATTTCAAGAGTTTATTCAAAAAAGTTCTGAAATCAAGGAAAGTTGGGAGGTTGCAAGGCTTTTTGAAGAAGAGAGAGAAAGGTTTGCTCAAGAAGTTTTATCTTATAAGAATGAAATTGCCCAAGCAAAAATAGCTTTGAAGGAAATACGCCACAAAGTTATCAAATATAAAAATCAAATCAAAACTCTAGAAGATACAAAAGAAGAAAAAACAAATGAAATCAATCAAATAAAACAAGAGATTTTTAAGCAAAAAATTAAAAAAAATCTCTCAAAACTTCGAAGTGAAAAACATCAAATTATCCACGAAAAAAGAGAAGAGATCCTGCCCAAACCCTTAGAAACAATAGATATTTATCTCAAGGATGGAACTATTGCAAAAGCCAGACCTGTTAAAAAAACTTTTACAGATACTCTATACAAAAAATATCGCATTCTTCTGAAAGAAAATAAAATGCTCCAAGAGCAAATTTTAGATTTTGAATTAGAAAATTCAAAACTCAAAATTGAACTTAGGGATTTTTATGCTGAAGATATATTAAAAGCCAATGAATACTCAAAGAATAATTAATGCCCAAACTTTTTGTTAGCGCTCTTGAACCAAGCTCAAACATACATTTAAGAGAGCTTAAAAAACATTTAAAAAATATTGAATTTATAGGTATTTTTGAACAAGATTTGGGAAAACCTCTTTATGATCCTAGGGAATTTTCGGTAATGGGGTTTAGCGATGTTTTTTCAAAATTGAAATTTTTTTATCAAGCCAATAAAAAAATGGCGAAACTAGCCATGCAAGCCGATCTTGTTCTGCTGATGGATGCTTCTTCTTTTCATATTCCTTTGGCTAAAAATATCAAAAAATTAGATCCAAAAAAGCCTATTATCTATTATATACTCCCTCAAATTTGGGCATGGAAACCATGGAGAGGTAAAAAAATAGAACAATATTGCGATCAGCTTGGGGCTATATTGCCTTTTGAAGTTCCATTTTATAGAAAAAAAGCTACTTATGTAGGGCATCCGCTTCTTGATGAAATTACCTATCAAAAACAATCACCTAAAGGAGAGGGGATTGTTTTCATGCCCGGAAGCAGAAGAGGTGAAATTGATAGAATATTCCCTATATTTGCTCAAGCCGCAAAACAAATTCAAGATAAAAAAAAGATTCTTGTTGTCCCCCAAGCCTTTAAAAATTTGGAATTAAAATCAATTTATGGGGAACAAATCCATCAATTTGAAATTTCTTTTGATGCACACAAAAGTCTTTATGAGGCTGAATTTGCTTTTATTTGTAGCGGGACAGCAACACTGGAAGCTGCGCTCATTGGAACACCATTTATATTAGGTTATAAAACAAGAGCGATTGATTTTATGATTGCTAAAGTTTTTGTCAAACTTCATTATATCGGACTGGCAAATATATTTTATAATGCCCTAAATGGTGAAACTCCGGGGCGTGGAAAAACACAATTACACAAAGAATTAATACAAAATGATTTGAATGCCCATAATCTAATAGAACAATACTATAGGCTAGATAGAGAAAAATTTTTAATAGAATCAGGTAGAATCAAAAAATATCTCAAATATGGTAGTGCAGAAAATATTGCTAAATGGATCAAATTAACATTATTTTAACTTGTAATTTTATATGATTATAATTTTGATGAGGAGATAGAATATAATGAATAAAGAGCCTATGAGTCAATACGGATACCAAAAGCTTTGCACAGAGCTTAAAAATCTCAAAGAAATTGAGCGTCCCAATATTATTAAAGAAATTGATATTGCACGTGGGCATGGAGATTTGAAAGAAAATGCCGAGTATCATGCTGCCAAAGAAAAACAACTTTTTATTGAAGCAAGAATCAATGATTTAAGTCAAATTTTAAGCAATGCTCAAGTTATCGATCCCCAAACTCTAGCCCATAATAAAGTCAGTTTTGGTAGTACGGTAAAAATTCGCAATCTTGATAATGATAAAGAATTTATTTACACTATTGTCGGTAGCACAGAAAGCAACCCCTCTTGCGGACTCATTTCATTTGGTTCTCCTATTGCCAAAAGTCTTATAGGCAAAATACAAGGAGATGAAGTCACCATCAGCTTGCCCAATGGAGAAAATGATTTTGAAATTTTAGAGATATTTTATAAAAAAATAGAGTTTGAGAAATGAAGATTAAAATCAAAAAAATTCATCCTCATGGTATTATCCCAAAATATCAGAGCAAAGGTGCTGCAGGTTTTGATTTATGCGCAGTTGAAGAAATTAGACTTCAAGCAAAGAAATCAGCTCTTGTTAAGACAGGTTTGAGTCTATCACTAGAAGATGGTTATGAGCTTCAAATTAGACCTAGAAGTGGGCTGGCACTTCATCACGGCATAACCGTGCTGAATACTCCGGGCACTATTGATAGTGATTATCGAGGTGAAATTATGGTCATTTTAATCAATCATTCTGAAAGTGATTTTATCGTTTTACGAGGTGATAGGATTGCCCAAGGTGTTATTACCAAAGTCTATCAAGCTGATTTTATTGAATGCGATGAGCTTGATACGACTTCAAGAGGTTCAAATGGTTTTGGTAGCAGTGGTATTAAATCATAAGGAGCATGAATGAGTATTAAAAAAAATATTAAACAAATACAAGAAGAATTTAAAGGGGATGAAAAAATTTTAGAAAATGCCTTTAGGCTTGAGAGACTTTATAAAAAATATAAATATTTTTTATTTGCAATTATTATTGCTTTGATAGTTTGGTTTGTGTATGCCAAATTTTCTTCATACAACGCTGAAAAACAAGCCCAACAAACTACAACAATTTACAATAAATTATTGAAAAATCCAAACAATCAGGCTTTGTTGGATGAGTTAAAAAATAGTTCAAGAGATTTATATAATCTCTATGAATATGCACAAGCACTTAAAGATGGGGATAAGCAAACACTCCAAAAACTTTCGGAATCTAAGAATATTATTATTAAAAATTTGGCAACTTATCAATACGCATCTTATTCTGAAGACCCGGAAAAACTTGAAAGCATGAGCAAAACCCCAATGAAAGATCTTGCTATTTTACAAGCAGCTTATTTGCTGGATAAACAAAATAAAATTATTGAAGCAAGAACCTTGCTAGATCAAATAGATAGAATATCTCCTACTTATCAAATAGCAAGTATTTTAAAACATTATGGGGTAGAAAAAAATATATCTATTCCGGCTAGCCCAACTAATCTAAATCAAAAAAATACAGAGGAAAAAAGTGATAAAAAATAGAAATATTTATTTTGCATTGATTGTTGTTTTTATTTTTATAGGTTGTAGTCCTAAAAAATATTTTGAGCCCACTCAAATAGATGGTCGTATTCAGTTTGATCATAGGCTTCCGGACAAGATAGAAGTTTCCAATCGATACGGGGCTACTTTAGAAGATGGGATTGTCATTAGTGAAAATGGAATGACTCAATTAAAGATTAATAAAAACTCCTTATTTCTAAATGAAAGCCAAAATTATTACATTGTTACTTCAGATTGTTATCATATCAAACTTATTGATAAAAACACTCAAGAATCCATCATCATCCCTACAAGCACTTGCGCACTTAGTGCTTCCATAAAATTCAACCAATTGGCTGTTATTTTGGAAGATAACTCCACTAATATTTATGATATTAAAACAAAAGATATTCTTTTTTCACAAAAAGGTGTTTCAAGCATTGCTATTAATTCTTTGGTAGCAGCTCCTGTTTTTTTAGATACCTTAGTTGTTTTTCCTACCCTGGATGGAAGGCTTTTGGTTGTAGATACAAAAAGTTTCACACCTGTTAGAAATATTATTATTAATAGTGAAAAATTTTTTAATAATGTAACTTATTTGGTTGTAGATGGTGAAAATATGTTTGCTGCGACAGGGAAACGATTGGTTGCTATTATTTCAGGACAAGAATTTAGCTATGATGGGGATATTCAAGATGTTTTGTATCATAAGCCATATGTTTATATTTTAACTTTAGAGGGGCAAATCATTCAATTGGATAGGACTCTTAGAGAAGTCAATAAAATAAAATTGCCTTTTGCTTCCTTAAATGCGATTGTTATTGTTGGTGATAGACTCTATAGCATTGAAAAAAGAGGCTATTTAATTGAGCTGGATATTAATAATTTTGATTATAGAATTCTTGAAGTCAAAGGCTCTTTTGGAAAAATGAAATTAGATAAAATGAATTTTTATGACAAAAATAATATTTATTATGACAAATATTATTTTAATTTTAATAAAGAACAATAATGATACTCTGTGATATTGGCAATACCTATATTCATTTTTATGACATGAATAGAATTTGGAAAAACAATCCCGATCATATTGCCAAAAAAGAACTTCATAGTGATGTTTATTATATTAGTGTCAATGCAGAAAATGAAAAAAAACTGCTTAAAGCTCATAAAAATTCTTATAACATGGCTAAAATCGTCCAACTCAATAGTGCCTATAATGGATTAGGTGTTGATAGAAAGGCAGCGTGCCTGGGCGTTAGAGATGGAGTGATTATTGATGCAGGAAGTGCGATTACAATAGATGTTATGAATAGAGGGATCCATCAAGGCGGGTATATATTGCCGGGTTTAGTAAGTTATATACAAGCTTATAAACAGATTTCACCCGCCCTGGATAAGCAAATTAATTTCGGTATCAATCTCGATGAATTACCATTAGATACGCAATCTGCAATTAGTTTTGGCATTATTAAAAGCATAGTGCTAATTATTAAAGATATTATTAAGGATAAAAAAGTTTATTTTACCGGTGGAGATGGTAAGTTTTTAGCAAAATTTTTTGAAGAATCTATCTATAATGAGATGTTGGTTTTTAATGGTATGCAAATTTCAATTGATAAGGAGTTGAAAAAATATAAGGAGAATAGATGATCACAATTGCCTTACCTAAAGGAAGAATAGCTGAGGACACCTTAGGATTGTTTCACAAAATATTTAAAGAAAATTTTATTTTTGAAGATAGAAAACTGATTCTTGAGAGGTTAAATCTCAGATTTTTGCTTGTTCGCAATCAAGATGTCCCTACTTATGTCTATCATCAAGCTGCTGATATTGGCGTGGTTGGTCTTGATGTACTTGAAGAACATGAATTGGATTTAATCCGATTGCTCAATCTCAATATTGGCAAATGTAAAGTAGTTGTAGGTTCTGAAATAGGAAAAAATATTGATTATGGCAAACCTAGAATAAAAATTGCTACAAAAATGCCCAACATCACTATCAAACATTTTTCAAAAAAAGCCATTGCTGTAGATGTTATTAAATTATATGGTTCCATTGAATTAGCGCCTTTGGTTGATTTATCTGATGGAATTGTTGATATCGTGCAAACAGGGATTACTATGAAACAAAATAATTTAAAAGTAGATGAAGTTATCATGGAATCAAGTGCTTATTTGATAGCTAACAAAAATAGTTTTTATGGCAAAAAACAAGCTATTCTCGATCTCCAAGCGCAATTTCAGAATATTATGAGGATAGAAAAATGAAAAAAAATATTCTTTTAATACTTTTTATCGGTTCTCCACTTTTTTCGCAATGGCAAATGTTTAGTGATAAAACAGATACTTATATTTACAACACGACTACCGGAGAAATTTATATTCGTTATAGAAAAAATGCCAAGAATTATGAAGATACCTTTGTAAAAATGCCAAAGGGTGTTATCCCTAATACAAACCAAAAAAACTCTCCTATGTCTCAATTGTCTGAATCAAAGGATGATGATACACGTTTGGAAGCTATTAAAAAAGCGCAAGATTTGATGAATAATTCTATAAAGGGAGAATTTTGATGGAAAAATTCCAATTGCTATTATTATTCACAACCGCTTTGGTGATGTCTTTAGGGCATTGTGTTGGAATGTGTGGAGGTATTGTAATTGGGTATTCAAATGCAAAAATTCATAAAAATAGTAGTAATTTTTATCAAGCATCTTGCCATATCTTATATAGTCTTGGACGTATAACTTCTTATATGATTATTGGAGCTTTGAGCGCTTTGGCCGGACATGTAATTTCAATTTCAATGCATGCTAAAGGATTTTTATTTATAATTATTGGGATATTTTTGATTATTTTTGCTTTTTTATATATATTTTTCCCGAAATTTCTTTCTTATCTGGAGCCTTCTTTATCTAAAAATCCTAATTCTTTTGTGTCAAAATACTTTAAAATAATTTTTTCTTGGTTGATGACCTCTAAAAGTCTATGGAGCTTTTATGGATTGGGTATGTTAAATGGATTTTTACCTTGTGGAATGGTATATTACTTTGGTGCAAGCGCTGCGCTTGCACCAAATATTTTTATGGGCATGGTCACAATGGGAGTCTTTGGAGTTGCAACTTTTATACCGATGTTTATTTTAGGATTTATTACAGGTAGAGTTATTACTTCTTCTTTTAGGAATATTTTTATGAAACTTTCATTTGTCTTGATGCTATGTTTTGGGGGTTATAGTATTTATAAGGGTATTTTAATTTTGCAAGGAAAACCTATGCACATGCAACATCAAAATCCTCATGAATCTAATCATTCTCACCATCATATGGATATGCCATGAAAGCTGTTTTTTTTGATAGAGATGGAATCATCAATGAAGATTTTGGCTATGTTTATAAAATTGAAGAATTTATTTTTATGGATGATATTTTTGAACTACTTAAATTTTGCAAACAAAAAGGCTTTTTACTTTTTTTGATCACAAATCAATCCGGAATTGGAAGAGGGTATTATACTCTTGGTGATTTCAAAGAAGTAACTCTTTATATGCAAAATGAGTTAAAAAAAAGTCTTGGTTTTTGTTTTGATAGCATTTATTTTTGTCCCCATAATACCAAAGAAGATTGTCTGTGTAGAAAGCCAAAACCGGGCATGATTAAAAAAGCACAATCAGATTATGATCTCAATCTTGATGAATGTTTTATTATTGGAGATAAAATAACAGATATGCAAGCAGGTCAAAATGCAGGGGTCAAAAATAAAATTTTTTTGAAAAAAGGCTATGAAGATATATCTAAAATTGATAATATTCAAGTTGTGTATTCCATCAAACAAGCATTAGAAGTGATGAAAAAAATATTAGGAGAATAATATGAAATACATTAAGGACACTTTAGAGGGCAAAACAATTTTAATTACCGGGGGAGCCGGATTTATTGGTAGCAATCTTGCTTTTTATTTTCAAAATCACCACCCAAAAACTCAAGTAATTGTATTTGATAAGTTTAGAGATTCAAATACGTTTCCGGGAGGGAATCCTACATCTTTAGGACACTTCAAAAACCTGATTGGATTTGAAGGGAAAATAATTGTTGGGGATATTCACAACCCAAATGATTTAAGAACAATAGCAAACTTAGAGTTTGATTATGTATTCCATCAAGCAGCTATTTCTGATACTACTGTTTTAGATCAAGAACTCGTAATGCAGATTAATCATAAAGCATTCTTAAATATTCTGGATATAGCAATGTCAAAACAAGCTGTAATGGTTTATGCTTCATCAGCAGGAACTTATGGGAATTCACCTGCTCCTAATACCGTTGGAATAGGAGAAAAACCGGAAAATATTTATGGATTTTCTAAGCTTCAAATGGATGAGAGTGTGAGAAAAATTCTAAAGAATAATCCAAAAGCTCCCATTGTCGGGTTAAGATATTTCAATGTTTATGGAGAAAGAGAGTTTTACAAAGGCAAAACCGCCTCTATGATCCTCCAACTCGCTCTGCAAGTTTTGGAAAATAAAAAAGTTAAACTTTTTGAATTTGGTGAGCAAAAACGAGATTTTATTTATATTGAGGATGTTATTCAAGCAAATCTCAAGGCTATGAATGCCTCAAAAGGAGGGATTTATAATGTTGGTTATGGCAAGGCTAGAAGTTATAATGATATCATTAAGTGCCTTGAATTAGAATTTGGAAAATTTGAAGTTTCTTATATCAAAAATCCATATAAATTCTTTCAAAATCATACACAAGCCGATATTAAAGATACCATATCTGATTTGGGTTATCAACCCCAATATGATTTAGAATCAGGTATTAGAAATTATTTGAAAGAAATTAAAACAATTTATGAGGGACTCAATTAATGTTTGGATTAGAGAATAAAGCACCGCGTATTTTAGTTATAGGCGATTTAATGATTGATCATTACATATGGAGCAAATGCGATCGCATATCACCTGAAGCGCCTGTTCAAGTTGCTGAAGTTAGAGATGAAAGCAATCGTTTAGGGGGTGCTTGCAATGTTGCAAACAATCTTATATCTTTAGGTGCAAAAGTAGGCATATGTGGGACTATAGGAGATGATGAAACGGGTAAATGGTTAATTAAAAATCTGGATCTATTAGGGATTGATATTGCTAATATTTTTATTCTCAATAACCGCCCTACAACAAAAAAAACTCGAGTTATTGTTTCAAACCAACAAGTCTTGAGAGTAGATAGAGAAGACAAAACAATAATTCCAAAAAGCATTTCTCAAGAAATATTAGCAAATCTGGAAAATGAAATTTCAAAATACGATTGTATTATTTTATCCGATTATAATAAAGGTGTTTTGAATGATACACTCACTCAACAAATCATCACATTAGCAAGAAGTGAAAATAAACTTATTTTATGTGATCCAAAGGGCAATGATTATAGCAAATATAGAGGATCTACTCTCCTTACTCCCAACAAAAATGAGGCACAAATTGCTACAAAAACAACTATCACTGATGATGCCAGCTTAGCCCATACACTCAAAATACTCAAAGAAGAATGTCATTTATCTATACCTTTGGTTACCCTTAGTGAAGATGGGATAGGTCTATTAGATAAACATGATAAACTTATCAAGATTCCAACCATAGCTAGAGAAGTATATGATGTTACCGGAGCAGGGGATACGGTTATTGCAGCTCTTGGTTTTGCGCTTTCTGAAGGGCTTGATATTTATAAATCTTGTGAATTTGCCAATGCTGCAGCTGCAGTTGTTGTAGGAAAAGTAGGGAGTGCGAGTGTAACCCATGCCGAAATTATTCAATACCTTCATTATCAAAATCATTCTTCTGATTTTAATGATAAAATTTTATCTCAAACTTCACTTTTAACCATACTTCAATCCATGAAAAATAAAAAAATTATTTTTACAAATGGTTGTTTTGATATTCTTCACAAAGGACATGTTTATTATCTGCAAAAAGCAAAAAATTTGGGAGATATTCTGATTGTGGGGTTAAATAGCGATAAATCAGTCAAGAAACTCAAAGGAGAACAAAGGCCTATCAATTCTCAAGAAGATAGGGCATTTGTACTTGCAGGGCTTGAAAGTGTTGATTTCGTCGTAATTTTTGATGAAGATACGCCTGAGGAGTTGGTTGCATCTATTAAGCCGGATGTATTGGTAAAGGCAAAAGACTATGAAGGTAAAGAAATTGCAGGATCAAAATATGCCGGAGAAATCAAACTTATAGATTTTGTTGAGGGAAAATCTACAACAAATATTGTCAATAAAGTTCAATCAATAAAAGGAGGTAAATAATGGAAAAATTCATTCAAAATGAATTTTTGGCCCATATCCAAACTATTCAAAAAACTCTAAAAGTCCTGGAAGCAGATATTTATTCAAGCGCTCTTTGTCTTAGTAATTGTTTAGAAAATGAAGGAAAAATCTTAATTTGTGGAAATGGAGGGAGCGCTGCTGATGCGCAACATTTTGCAGCAGAATTAACAGGGAGATACAAAAGAGAAAGAAAGGCATTAGCAGGGATTGCTGTAACTACGGATACTTCCGGGCTTACTGCTATTGGTAATGATTATGGATATGATTATGTTTTTTCAAGACAAATTGAAGCATTAGCTAATCAAAAAGATATTATTTTTGGAATTTCAACAAGTGGAAACTCCAAAAATGTCTTAAATGCGTTAGAAAAAGCTAAAAATATAGGATGTAAGACAATTGGGCTAAGCGGGAGAGATGGAGGAAAAATGAATGATATTTGTGATACGAATCTCGTTATTCCGGAGAATGATACACCTCGCATTCAAGAAGCGCATATTCTTATTATCCATATACTTTGTGATATCATCGAAGCCGGAAGCATGAAAAATGAAATCATTGGTGACTCTTAAAGACTTATGGATTAATTTTCATAGATTAGAGAATACTAACTTCAGAAATTTCTCAAAAAGAATCAAGATTGAATATTTAATCATAATAATTTTTAGCATGATTTTTATGAATTTTTAGCAATAAATTTATCATACAAAAATATAAATACTAAAAATCCAAGCCTTGCAAAATAAACAATATCAATCTCATATTTAGAAATCCAGAATATAACAATTTGCCAATGATTATAATTGTATCTATGATCGGGCATTTAGCAGTTAGTTAGCACACTTAAAATCTCAATAAAATAAAATCTTTTTTGAATATATAATACATAGATATATAAGGCTTCAATCTTAAGAGTAAAAAAGGGTGTTTATTTCCATTCTTCACCAATTCCCAGTAAAATACATTGATTGAAATTTGGTAAAATACAGTAAGTATAAAGTTCGCTGTGTATTCCTAGAGACTCTAAATCACTCAAATATCTGCCATCTAATTTCAAATAAAAAATTCGGGGCTTTTTACTTCCATATTCATCTGCTAAAATTCCTGCAACTCCTATACCTCCAAAATTGCTATATTTGATAAAATCCTGAAGAATAAATTGTGAAAAAACTATTTGCCCTATCCAATGCTTTTTTTGTTCTTTGTCTAAACTTAAATAAACACTATGTTCAATTATCTTTCTTCCTCTAAAAATAGGGTATTGCTTTTTTATAGATTGTTTTTTAACTTGGTTATAGTAAGATTGCAAAATTTTACTCTGCTCTTTGAGATAATCATTCGCACTTTTAGAGTCTAGAGAGTAAAAATAGCAATAAAATAGTATAAGTGCTAAAAAAGTCTTTTTCATTGTAAAAACTAAAAAGCAATATTGAGTTCAATACTTCCAAAATCATGAGCTTTTGGTTGAGACTTGAAAGTTTTGCTTGTATGAGTGTAGGTATAAGCAAAACGCATCCCTTGATACAATATGGCTACGCCCGCCTCACCATCATAAGCCAAATAATTCATATCTAAGCCCGTAGATTTTCCAAAACTATTGCCTTGAATAAAAATATTTCTTGCTTGATATTTTCCGGAAATACCTCCAAAAACATAAAATGAAAATTGATTGTTATAAGGTTCTCCACCACTAAAACCGGAATTGATTTTATTGACTCCAAAATCAGAATCTAAATTATAACCGATTCGCAACCTGGTGCCAATTGAAACATGAGTATCTGCATTCCCCAAAGCAATATCAAAACTTGGAAGAATATCAGAAGAAATATATTTTGAATCCCATAAATAAATTTTTTTAATCACTTGATAATTTAAATTTAAAATGAATTCATTTTTTAATTGATGACTCCAGCCATAGAATTTAGGATTATTAGTCAAGTAATGGATAAGTTTTTGTGTCTCATAACCCAAAGCAGAAGGACCTACCATTCCCAAAGCTAAAAAAATATTTTCCAGCAAGCTCTCAGATCGATGAGAAACTCCAAAGTTAAGGCGAAGATATGCCCCATAGGGATGATCAGAAATAGGATGGGAGACTCGAGAGTAGGGAGTGTAAATATCTTGATTCAAAGAGATATCAAATCGCGTCATTTTATTTTTACTCCAACCCAATGTAATATATCCGGCCCATGCCATTTTGGAATCCCTATCTTCGCAGTTAAAATTCATTTCTTCAGTTGTAAAACTAAGCCTTGTCCCTGCGGTGTAGTATCTATCAACATATTGATTTACATAAGCATCATTTTCGCTGAGCAAACTGACAAAATGCTTTTTGTAAGGTATCAATTGCGTATCACACGCTTCTTCACTTCCAAAACATACGCCTATACCCAAAAATATTAAAACAACAATAGACTTAATCTTTCTCATTATGACCCTCTAGGATAATTTAAGTATTTTTTCAAAACTTTTAAAAAATATGTGTTTTGCTTGTGATAGCTCCAGACTAATTGTATCTATATGAATACCCTCATATTCTTGCACAACTTCTCCAATAAGAGTCAATGGCATAGAATATTTTTCACCCAAGTTCTTCAAAATAGAAAAATTTTGTGGTGCTATTTCCAAGATTACACAACTTTGTGATTGACTAAAAATCATATCTTTTTGCAATCCTTGTGTGCTTGAAAAAGGAGTTTTGACCTTTATTCCCTTATTTCCCAGCAAAGCCATTTTTGCCAGAGCAATTCCAAGCCCTCCCTTGCCAATATCTTTGGCTGATTCGATGAGTTTTTTTACACAACCCTCTTGAATAAAATGCCATAATAAAAGTTCTCTTTTTAGATCTATGAAAGGAATTTTGCCTCCACATTCTTGAGTAATTATTTTTTGTATCAAACTACCGCCAAAATCTTGACCTATTTCTCCTGCCAATACTAAATAATTCCCACTTTTTTTTAAGCTTGCATGGATAAGCGTATCCGGTTTTGAAATTTTGCCTACTCCAACTATTGTTGGGGTAGGGTAGATGTCTTTAGAATCTGTTTGGTTATAGAAAGATACATTACCACTTATTACAGGTGTTTTAAGTATTTGACATGCTTCTTTGATTCCTTCTGTAGCTTCTTTAAATTGCCACATCACTTCAGGATTTTGAGGATTTCCGAAATTCAAACAATCACTGATTGCCAAAACTTGTGCTCCTCTTATAGCGCAATTTCTTCCGGCTATGGCAACTGCAATTTTAGCCCCTTCTCTAGGATCTAAATAACAATACCGCACAGGAGAATTGACATTCATTACTAAGAATGTGTCAATTTCTTTAATCCTAATAACACTCCCATCACCTTCCCCGCTACCAATAATGGTATTGGTTTGGACTGTGCTGTCATATTGGGAATAAATCCAAGATTTATCTGCAATATCTAAGCTGCCCAATAATTTTTCAAAAATATGCTGTTGGGATAATGTGTTACTTTTATACTCATTTTCAATAGCTTTATCTAAGTATTTTGGTTTGCTTATGGGTCTATCAAGTACCGGAGCGTTTTCACTCAAGGCTTGCACAGGGATTTGCGCACATTTTTTTCCATGCCAAAACAATTCCATATTACCACTATTGGTTACTTCTCCAATAATACTAACATCTAACTCCCATTTTTGAAATATATCAATAACCTCTGATTCACAGCCTTTTTTAGCACAAATTAGCATTCTTTCTTGAGATTCACTAAGCATTAATTCATAAGGTCCCATATTGGCTTCTCTCATGGGTACTTTATCTAAATCAAGACGCATACCACTCCCACTGCGTCCTGCCATTTCAAAACCGGAACTTGTAAGTCCTGCAGCTCCCATATCTTGAATACCTATAATCAAATCTTTTTGGAATAGTTCTAAACATGCCTCCAGTAAAAGTTTTTCTGTAAAGGGATCGCCTATTTGTACTGTTGGACGAAGCGATTGAGAATTTTGAGTAAAACTATCACTACTCATTACTGCTCCACCCAGTCCATCAATTCCGGTTTTACTCCCTACATAAATTACAGGATTCCCTATCCCCTCAGCACGTCCATAAAAAATTTCATTATTTTTAACAATTCCCAATGTAAAGGCATTCACCAAAATATTTCCATTATAGCAAGCCTCAAAACTTGTCTCACCTCCTATAGTAGGTACTCCCATACAATTACCATAATCACCAATCCCTCCGGTAACTCCTTGAAGTAAATATTTGTGTTTTTTTCCTATTTCATCTTCTCTATGGGCTTCTCCAAAACGAATGGAGTTTAAATTTGCCACAGGTCTGGCGCCCATTGTAAAAATATCTCTCATAATCCCCCCTACACCTGTAGCTGCGCCAGCATGAGGTTCAATAAAGCTGGGATGATTATGGGATTCTATTTTAAACACAGCTCCATATCCCTTCCCTATATCAATCACACCGGCATTTTCGCCAGGTCCTTGAATAACCCATGGAGCAGTTGTGGGAAAACCTTTGAGATATTTTTTACTTGACTTATAGCTACAGTGCTCACTCCACATTGCAGAAAATATTGCAATCTCAAGTAAATTAGGCTCACGCCCTAGAATTTGTTTGATTTGTTCATAGTCATCTTGATCAAGTTTGTGGTTTCTTAGCACTTCAAGAATATTTTCCAGGGGTGGTATCATTTTTATTTTTCCTTCAATTAATCATGACAAGAATTTTATCAAAAAACCCGATAAAACTAACAAAAACACAAAATTTATAAAATTTTATAAATTCCTAAGTATCAAATAAAGATTTATCTACTAAAATGCGAAGTACTAACAGAAGATTAGGAGAATGTAAAAGCATGAAATACATCAAGTTTTTTAAAGAGCTAAACAATAAGGACGTTCCCCTAGTGGGCGGTAAAAATGCAAGCATTGGAGAGATGTTTCAAGAGCTTGTCCCTGTAGGGATTAAAGTACCAAATGGTTTTGCTATCACAAGTGAAGCTTATTGGTATTTATTAGATAGCGGAGGTATTAAACAAAAGATCATTGATTTGCTTGATGGAGTAGATGTAACTGAGATTGATGTTTTAAAAACACGTTCAAAAAAAATTCGAGAACTTATTTTTGGCACGCCTTTTCCTCATGATTTGAGAGATGAAATTTTTCAAGCCTACAAAATACTAAGCGATGAATATGGAATGAGAGAAGCTGATGTGGCTGTGAGAAGTTCGGCTACAGCCGAAGATTTACCGGATGCTTCATTTGCGGGGCAACAAGATACTTATTTGAGTGTAAAAGGGCAAACCGAACTTATCCACTACATTAAATCCTGCTTAGCTTCTTTATTTACTGATAGAGCGGTGAGTTATCGTGCTTCAAGAGGATTTGACCATTTTAAAGTTGCCCTTAGTGTGGGGATTCAAAAAATGGTTAGAGCGGATAAAGGAAGTGCGGGAGTGATGTTTTCTATTGATACAGAAACAGGGTTTAAAGATGCTGTATTTATCACTTCCAGTTGGGGATTAGGAGAAAATGTCGTAGGGGGAACGGTAAATCCTGATGAATTCTATGTTTTTAAACCTACACTTGAACAAGGCAAACGACCAATTATTAAACGTCAATTAGGCACCAAACATCAAAAAATGGTTTATGCTCCTAAGGGTAGCGAGCACCCTACAAAAAATATCAAAACCACTCAAAAAGAATTTGAATCATTTTCTGTTACAGATGAAGATATTCTTACATTAGCAAGGTATGCCATTGTGATTGAAAAACACTATACCAAAGAAGCAGGTGAATATCGCCCTATGGATATGGAATGGGCAAAAGATGGCGAAAGTGGAGAGATATTTATTGTGCAAGCCAGACCTGAAACCGTCCAAAGTCAAAATATTAAAAAAAGCAATGGGCAAAGACTTGAAAAATTTAAATTCAAATATCCTGATGATAAAAAAGAAATTATTATTAGTGGTAAAGCTATTGGAGGGAAAATTGGAGCAGGAAAGGTTAGAATTATTAATGATATTGAACATATGAATACCTTTAAAGAAGGTGAGATTTTGGTTACAGATAATACCGATCCTGATTGGGAACCTGCTATGAAAAAAGCTTCTGCAGTAATCACAAATCGAGGAGGCAGAACCTGTCATGCAGCTATAGTAGCAAGAGAAATTGGTGTCCCTGCAATCGTAGGGGCAGTAGGATCAACTGATAGGCTTTATACAGGAATGGAAGTTACAGTATCTTGTGCAGAAGGTGAAGAAGGCTATGTCTATGCAGGTATTCATAAATACGAAATAGAAACTATCGAACTCTCCCATCTGGAACAAACAAAAACAAAAATTTATATGAATGTGGGGAATCCTGAAAAGGCTTTTAGTTTTTCACAACTTCCTAATCATGGCGTAGGATTAGCGAGAATGGAACTTATTATCCTTAATCAAATTAAAGCTCACCCTCTAGCTTTGTTAGATTTACAAAATGGCAAAAAAGACATTAAAGATAGGGTAGAGATTGAAAAACTAATCTCCGGCTATGAGGGTCCTAAGGATTTCTTTGTTAAAAAAATTGCTGAAGGAATGGGGATGATTGCATCAGCTTTTTATCCTAATCCGGTCATTGTCCGAACAAGTGATTTTAAATCCAATGAATATCGCGGGATGATAGGAGGCACTGTTTATGAGCCTCAAGAAGAAAATCCTATGCTTGGTTATCGGGGCGCAAGTCGATATTATTCTGATTTGTATCGGGGCGCTTTTGAATGGGAATGTCAAGCCCTTGCAATGGTTAGAGATGAGATGGGTTTGACAAATATGAAAATCATGATTCCATTTTTAAGGACTCCTGAAGAAGGCAAGAAAGTATTAGAAATTCTTAGAAGAAACGGATTAGAATCGGGCAAAAATGGATTGGAAATTTATGTAATGTGCGAACTTCCTGTTAATGTGATTTTAGCAGATGACTTTTTATCCATGTTTGATGGATTTTCTATTGGATCTAATGATCTCACTCAACTTACACTTGGAGTTGATAGAGATGGACAACTTGTTAGTCATATATTTGATGAACGAAATCCTGCAATGTTTGAAATGTTTAAGCATGCAATTCAAGCTTGCAAAAAACATAAAAAATATTGTGGTATTTGTGGTCAAGCCCCTAGCGATTATCCTGAAGTCGCAGAATTTTTGGTTAAAGAAGGTATTGATTCTATTTCTTTAAATCCTGATTCTGTTATTGCTACTTGGAATTTCGTTTCTGCACTTGAAAAACAGCTTAAGCAATAATTCAGCAATAAAAAAGGTTTGAGGTAGTATATAAGTGGCAAGGATTTTATCAATAAAAAAGAGGAGTAGAATATGAAAAAATTAAATTTTCCAATTTTTATCTACAAAAGAGATGGAACCAAGCAAAACTTTACACCTTATAAAATTGAAGATGCAATTAACAAAGCCTATAAAAGTGTTGGCAAAATCTCTCGAAAGGAAATTCATGATAAAGTATTTGAAAATATCATCAAAAATCAAATACAAAATGTCGAAGCTATTCAAGATGTTATTGAAAAGGAGATATTTCGGGCAGGGGATTTTGAAGTTTTAAAGAGTTTTATGAATTATAGATTTTTACATAAAATGCAAAGAGAGACTCAAAATGGATGTTATGAAGGCACTACTTTTGTAGATAGCACACAAAGTGTAGAAGAATATATCAATAAAACAGATTGGCGTATCCAAGCAAATGCCAATACAAGTTATTCCAATGCCGGCTTAGTCAATAATCTTGCAGGAAAAATTATTGCTAATTATTGGCTTGATAGTGTTTATTCTCCAAGAGAAGGGCATGCCCACAGGGATGGCGATATTCATATACACGACCTTGATTGTCTTACGGGTTATTGTGCAGGTTGGAGTTTGCGAGCATTACTTAATGAAGGCTTTAATGGCGTGAGGGGCAGGGTAGAGTCAAAGCCTCCTAAACATTTTAGAGAGGCATTAGGGCAAATGGCAAATTTCTTAGGGATTTTGCAGAGTGAATGGGCAGGGGCACAGGCTTTTAGTTCATTTGATACCTATCTTGCTCCTTATGTCTTTAAAGATGCCTTGAGTTATTCCGAAATTAAAAAAGCAATCAAGAGTTTTGTTTATAATCTAAATGTTCCTGCAAGATGGGGACAATCGCCATTCACTAATATTACTATTGATTGGAGTGTTCCTGATGATCTCAAAGATCAAATACCTACAAGCAACGATATACATTTATTTAAAAATTTTCACAATGAAGTCTTAGAAGAGGAAGCCAAAAAACGTGGTGTATCCAGTCTCCAAGCAATGACTTATAAGCATTTTTTGCCTGAAATGAATCTTATTAATAAAGCCTATTATGAAGTGATGACAGAGGGAGATAAAAACTCTCAACCCTTCACTTTTCCAATCCCTACAGTCAATATTACTCAAGATTTTGATTGGAATAATCCAAATTGTGAAATTTTATTTGAAAATACAGCCAAAATTGGTTCAAGTTATTTCCAAAATTTTATTGGCAGTCAATATATGCGTGATAAAAATGGTAACCTTGTTGAAAACAAAGATGCCTATAAACCCAATGCAGTTAGGAGCATGTGTTGCAGGCTTCAACTAGATCTTAGAGAATTACTCAAAAGAGGAGGGGGTCTATTTGGGAGCGCAGAAATGACAGGGTCTATTGGTGTTGTTACAATCAATATGGCAAGACTTGGTTATCAATATAAAGGCAATAAAAAAAGATTGTATTCAAAACTTACGGAATTAATGGATATTGCTAAATCAACTTTAGAAAAAAAACGTGTGGTTATTTGCGATCTTTTTGAGCGTGGTCTTTATCCTTATACCAAAAGGTATTTGCCTCATTTTAACCATCATTTTTCAACAATTGGTGTCAATGGTATCAATGAAATGATACGAAATTTTACTGAGGACAAGACCGATATTACGAGTGAATTTGGAGAGAAATTTTGTTTAGAAATTCTTGATTTTATGCGAGAAAAAATAAAATCTTATCAAGAAGAAACAGGTAATTTATATAACCTTGAAGCTACACCGGCAGAAGGGACTACTTATCGTTTTGCCAAAGAAGATAAAAAAAGATTCCCTGATATTATTCAAGCGGGATTTGATGAGCATATTTATTATACGAATAGTTCCCAACTTCCTGTCAATTACACTGATGATCCCTTTGAAGCGCTTCAAAAACAAGATATTCTCCAAACAAAATATACAGGCGGAACAGTATTGCATTTATATATGAGAGAAAAAATTAGTTCATCTTTGGCATGTAAAGAGCTTGTAAAGAAAGTAATCAGTAATTTTAGGTTGCCCTATATTACAATCACCCCTGTTTTTAGTATTTGTCCTAAACATGGATACCTTAATGGAGAACATGAATATTGTCCAAAATGCGATGAAGAAATGGAAATGAATTAATAAAATAACAAAGGAATAAAAATGAAAAAAGAAAATAATAAACTTGAATCAAAAAGAGTAAAATGTATGGTTTATACTCGTGTAATGGGTTATCACAGACCTGTAGAAAGTTTTAATATTGGTAAAATTGGTGAGCATAAAGAAAGAAAATTTTTCCTTGAATCTAAATGTAAATAAATTACAAAAACCTATTTATAACTTAACGCCTTTTAGTATGCTTGATTATCCTGATAAACTTGCGTGTATTGTGTGGTTTACAGGTTGTAATTTGAGATGTCAATATTGTTATAATACTGAGATTGTAGAAGGAAATGGGAATTTTGAAATCTCTGAGATTTTAAACTTTTTGGATACAAGAGTAGGTTTGCTTGATGGTGTTGTTTTTAGTGGTGGGGAGGCAAGTTTGTATGCAGAGCTTGAGGATTTTGCATCTAAAATCAAGAGAAAAGGATTTCTCATAAAACTTGATACAAATGGGTCTTCACCCAAAAAACTTAAAAGAATGCTTGAAAATAAAATTTTGGATTATGTTGCTCTAGATTTTAAATCACCTGTCTATAAAAGCTTCAAGATTACCCAAAGTCATACAATTTATGAAAATTTTCTTTCTTCTCTTGAGATTTTACAAAGTTTTGAGATACCCTTTGAAGTGCGCACAACCGTTCATAGTGATCTTTTAAATAAAGATGATATTTTGAAAATGAGTGAAATTTTGTGGGATAATGGCTATAGAGGTAAATATTTTTTGCAAGATTATATTGGAGAAAAAAAGACTTTTAGCCCGCTTAAAACCAGTCATAACAAAAAACAAAATATCTCATATAAGGAAATAGAAATTATTTGGAGATAATTATATTTGACTTTTTAAGGAAATAATATGCCGGATTTCAAACAAGCACGCACTCAATCACAAATCCAAGCCATCCATACATTGGCTCAAATTATTTGGAAAGAACATTATGCCTCTATTCTTACGCAAAAACAAATTCAATATATGCTTGATAAATTCCAAAGTTTTGAAGCTATCAAGCAACAAATAAACCAAGGATACCAATACTTTCAAATCCTGGATAATACAAAACCGGTAGGGTATTTTGCATTTATTCAAAGAGTTGATGAGATTGCTGTGCAAAAGTCTCATCAAGTGCAAACTAATGCAATTTTTCTAAGCAAACTCTATATTGAAAAAACTTATCGCCAACAAGGCATTGCTAAATCCATTATAATCTTTCTTAAAAAAATGGCTCAAAATTTGGAAATTTATCATATTTGGCTTACAGTCAATAAACAAAATTTTCATTCTATTGAAGCGTATAAGAAGTTAGGTTTTATCATCTATAGAGAAGATTGTACAGATATTGCTAAAGGCTATAAAATGGATGATTATTATATGAAAATAGATTTTAGTCCCATTAAATAATTAATTTTGAATTTTGGTTTTTTCTTGACCCATTCGATAAAGAGCAAAATCATATTTAACAGGGTCAAGAGGATCGAGCCTTCTTAGTGATTGGGTTGCAAGTAAGGCAGCATATAAATCATAAGTCTTTCTTTGGAGTAAATCCAATTGAGTACAGATACGAAAAGTATGGGTATCAAGCGGCAAAACAAGCTTAGCCTTATGTATTTCTTGCCATACTCCAAAATCAAGATTGTCTTTTCTCACCATCCATCTCAAAAACATATTCCAACGTTTTAAAGGAGAACTTCCTTTGGGATTTGGTTGGATTTTTCCAAGCAAAAAATCTATTCCTTTGGTCTTATAATTAGATTTTTCAAGTATTTCAGAAAGATGATAAATACCGCAATGGATTCCATCAATCACATTTTGGTGTTTATGGTAACCCTCAATGATGAGGTTTTTGAGTTTGGATGTATGGATAGTTTGATAAATAGCTATAAATAAATTTTTAATATCTGCAGAAGTTTGAAAACGATAAAAAGGAAAAGAAGCTTTTTGAATACACGCAACAGATGTATTTAATAATGAAAAATCTAATTTTTGGAGTGTGCTTAAGATTTGTTTTGCATTGCCATAAGAGAGTAGGGCACAAATAAGAGCGATTTCTTCAAAAAATTCATGATTTCTATAATCCCTTACAACAAGGAGAGGATCGGGATTAGATTGAGTGATTTGGAGAGGATTGTTTTTTAATTCATAATAATTATCCAGCAATTTTTTGAGATTTTTTATCATACCAAATTATTGTTTAATGCTCAAAAGAGTATCAATCATTCTATCTATAGCGGTGATAACCTTAGCATTTGCTGCATATCCACCCTGGAATTTGATAAGATTAACCATTTCTTCATCAATGCTCACTTGAGAAATAGCAAGATGTTCTTTTTTAGTAGCCTCATAGACGGATTTTTTAGTATCCAGTATTTGTTGAGATTTTTCAGTATCTGTAGCAACCTTACCGGCGACATATTGGTAAAATTCACTTAACTTCATTTGGTTGATATTGAGTTTGTTATCATAGAAATCGACTTTTTCATATTGAAGTTGTTGCATCATATTTGCAACATCAAAGTTCCCACTAATAGGGGCGAGCCATGGCCTAATATAAGTAGCATCATTTTTATACTTGGTATTGAGACGAATATTTTGAGCGCTATTCCCCTCAAAAAATGGATTGATACTCAATGATCCTGTAAAGTTAGTTCCATTATCCTTAAGAGAAACATAAAAGCCTTTAGATGGTTCTTTTGCTTGTATATAAAATTTTTTGGAATCATTATCATAGTAAGCTTTAAAAAAATCATCAAAATCATTATCTGGATTATTGTCATGGTTATCATCCGTATTTGCGTTGATAGCATTAACAATATCTCTCATTGTGGTGGTATTATCAATAGTGATTGTTTTTTTTGCTATTTGCTTGCCATCTGTATTGTAAGCTATCAAATCAAAAGTGCCATTTTTAATATTATAATTAGTATCTTTGAGAGCTTCATCATCTTCAAACTCAAGTTGAGTGCTTTGTATTTGATGGCTTGCACTCTGAGCATAGATAGAATTAGTTGCCTCTATAAGTCCCTTAGCAAAGGAATCCAGCAGATTGATGTAATTTTGGAGCTTACCTACTTTTGTCCCATCATAACCTGTGTTGTATAATCCTATAAGTGCCCCGGCTTTTCCTTCATCAAGATTATCAGTAATATCTACATCTTTATGATCATCACCACGGAAATAAATACGATTAAGAAAATCAGAGTTGTTTTCTTTTTTGATGACAAGGGGATGAAAAATCACTCCATCGACAATATTAAATCCATGCGCAATATTTAAAACATACCCATTATCAAAATCAGCTGTTTTTTTATCATTAAGAGAATTGGTCTTGATATTATCTTTAAATACATTTCCCCCAATAATTTCCCTCAAGTGAAATTCAAGCTGATCTCTTCTGTCGCGAAGTTCATTAGCTTGCTTAAATGTTTTGGAATCTTCCATTTCTCTAAGACGTTGGTTGATTTGGGCAATTTGAGATCCTAATGTATTGACTTCTTTAATGGTGCTTTCAAGTTCTTCGCTAGCCTTATGCTGCAAGGTGGTAAGCCTTTGTCTTGTATCTTTGATATTATGAGTCAAAACCTCTGTATTTTTTGCAAGCACTTGTTTTTGCGCAGGATCTTTGGCATTTTTAGCTAAGTCCTTCCAAGCATTAAAATATTGCTCTAAGTCATTGTAAATCCCTACGCCATCAACATCCGGAAAATAAGCTGAAGCTTCTCTGAGATTGCTAAAATCAGTATCATAAAATTCGCGTTCTTGGGCTGCCTTAGAATATCTGGCAAACACAAATTCATCATGAATTCTCTGAATAGAACTCACTTCTACTCCACGACCAATATTTAAATCCTGATAAGCAATAGGTTTTTCAGGTCTGGCAAGTACTCTTTGTCGGCTATAAAATTCATCGCTAGCATTAGAAATGTTATTCCCTGTCGTATCCACCATGAGTTGATGAGCTTGAAGTCCGGTATATGAAGTATTGAGTGAAGATAAGATACCGCCCATATACTCTCCTAAGCTTGAATTTTTAAAAAACTGCTTTGAGGGGTTTTGTTCCCCTTATAATCGCAGATTTCATGAGGGATAATTTTTTGAATTAAAGATGAATAAAATTCAGATACAGCAAAAACAATCCTAGCATAATTTGCATTCAATGCTTTAAGATCTTGGAGGTTTCTTTTCATTTCTCCCAGCAACCGGCTTGCTTCCTCATCAATGAGATCATTGAGAATTTTATGAGGAAATTCATTCTTAAGCCCTAACATTTCTTGATCGATGAGATTTTTTTTTGTTTCAAATGATTTAATCAATTCTTGTTTTGTGTAATTGCGCTCAAAAATACTATCATTTTGAGCTACCTTAATATCTTCAATATCTGCTTGTGTTAATTCTATAAGAAGACGAAGGTCAGAAACGGCACCTCTAAGATAATTGTGTAACATAAACTCAATCCTAAACTTCAGATTAATATCCCCTTGGAGGGAGTATTCTATATTTTATAGATTAAGCAAATTTAGTGCCATTTTTTCTGAAGTTTTTTGGAGATCAATTTGATAAGTATTATTCTTGACAGATTCTTTAATTTGGGCTTTTTGGTTAGCAATTTCTTTAGTTTGTTGCGCTTTGATGTTTTCGGAAAATTTTTTATTTTCATTAGTAATTAAAGTGCTTTTAGTAGTACCCACTGCATTTATCATCTTTATACATCTCCTTAGATAATCTTACAAAATATAAACATAATATCGACATCAAAATCAAATACTTTAATTAACTTTCTTGATTTGCTTCATCATTTCTTCTTTGAATTTAGCCACATCTGTTGTCCCTGTATTTTGCGTATTGCTAAATAATGATACATCACCATTTGATGCATAAGTATAGATGATAATAAATACCATTGCATAACAAAACAATATAAAACAAATTGTAGGAAAAAACCAAGTTTTTATGTCAAAATCTTTAAAATTCATTCTTAAATGACCCTTTTTGTTAAAATCTAAAGATTAAAGATATATCGGCTAATTATATCAGATTTTGCGTATTTAAGAGTTTAGAGTTGGCATTTGTTAAAATTGTATATAATTTAAGTTTTATAATAAACTCTAAGGTTCTTAATGAGAAAGGCTTTATTATTGTTTTTTCTGTGTTTTTCTATAAGTTTTGGAGCTGTAGGAGAGAAGCCTTTATGGGAAAAAGGCTCAACGTTACTTACTTTTTTTGAACAAAATAGTATCCCCTTGAAACTTTATTACAACTTGTCTTCTCAAGACAAAGAACTTACAGCAGAAATATATGCAGGAATTTCTTATTATACCTTACGTGATGATAATGGAGATTTGCTTCAAGCTCTTATTCCTATTAGCGAAGATGTGCAAATCCATATTTACAAGGATAATGATGATTATAAAATGGACTTTATCCCTATTGTTTCTTTTTCTGTTGAAAAAATTCTTACCCTTTCTGTGCAAAAATCTCCTTATCAAGATATAGTAGATGCAACCGGAGATATTAATCTTGCCAATGAATTTATCAATGCATATAAAAAAAGCATTAATTTCAAAAAATTTGTGATTAAAGATGATAAACTTGCTATTATTTATACAAGAAAATATCGATTAGGCAAACCCTTTGGTTCTCCGGATATTAAAGCAACTATGATTGAAACAAATAAAAAACCTCACTATATATTTTCTTACAATGGCAGATATTACGATAAAAGCGCCAAGGAAGTGGCGGGGTTTTTATTAGAAGTTCCGGTGCAATATACAAGAATTTCTTCAAGATTTTCTTATGGAAGAGTGCATCCTATTTTGAAGATTATACGTCCCCATTATGGGATTGATTATGCTGCAAGAATTGGCACTCCAATTCATGCAGCCTCTGATGGAAAAATCATCTATATTGGGGTCAAAGGTGGTTATGGTAAAACAATTGAAATCAATCATGGAAATGGGATTAAAACCCTTTATGGACATATGAGTGCTTTTGCAAAAGGAATTCATATGGGTATGTATGTCAAAAAAGGTCAAATTATTGGAAAGGTTGGAAGTACCGGTATTAGCACGGGTCCTCATTTGCATTTTGGAGTCTATAAGAACAATCGCCCTGTTGATCCGCTCGGAAGTATTCGAACCACAAAAAGCGAACTCAAAGGTAAAGCAAAAAAAGATTTCATACAACTTGCCAAAAAATACCAAGAAGAAATAGACAAAGCTCTTCAAAAAACTTCTTTTGATGAACAAAAAGCCCATGTTTCAATCCGGGAGGAATCATGAAATATTTTCCGGATACTTTATCTAAAGTCAATTTTGATTCTATAAAATTTGAAGAATGCATTGATTCTGTCTATGTGCAGCCCAAGCGAATTACCTATATAGAAAATGGTAAAAAAAAGATTTGGGATATTATTAATTCTCATGATAGTGTCTCAATATTACTATACCATCAAGATTTTGATAGTTTTGTAATTGTTAGGCAATTTCGTCCGGCCATATACCTCAAAAATCAAGATGGCTATACCTACGAATTATGCGCAGGGCTTATTGACAAAGAAGGCAAGAGTATTGAACAGATTGCCACAGAAGAAATACTTGAAGAATGCGGATATCAAATTAATCCCCAACGTCTCCATAAAATTATTACATTTTATACTTCTACAGGCATTAGCGGGAGCAAACAAACTATATTTTTTGCTATCATTACACAAAAAGATAAGCTTACCCAAGGTGGAGGAATTGATGATGAATGTATTGAGGTTTTGTTTTTAAGCCTAAAAAATGCAAAACAATTCATTAACGATGATAGTATCATCAAAACTTCCGGGCTTGTTTATGCTATAAAATGGTATTTAGATAATTTTACAAAGGAAATAAAATGCTAAAGATTTTTTTTGGCACTCTATCGATGATTCTACTTTGTATAGCAATCAATGCAGATGCACTTAATGAACCTGTATCTATCGCTATACAAAAAATAGATCTTAAAGAAAAAACGGCGACTTTTCCATCTTATGATCTTCAAGTTGGCGAAACCGGTTTTGTTCTAACAAAACTTAGCGATTACAATATTATTTCTGCAAAACTACAAATCATGTCTATTGAAAATGGGGTTGCCATTGCAAAAATAAGTAATTTTGATGCCATGAACCAAAAATATTTACCCACACCACGTGTAGATCCAAGAATAGGTGATATGGCAATTTTTCATGAACTCAACAACAAAGCTTTTTTGATCGCTCCTGATGCAACTACTTATGAAAAAATAAAATCCGGTCTCAAGGGTGTTTCTTTAATGAATTCGGATTTATTAATGGGGTATTTGAATGATTATGGAGGTTTTGATCCCAAGCCAAAATTTTTAACTAAAGCTTGCAATGTTTATAGTGTTGGGTTGCTTTATATTGTTGGGACAAACATAGTTAATATCCTGGATTGCCAAAGTTTAACTCTGCTAAAAACAATTCCTTTTGATACTTCAAAAGTTAGTAAAACTATAGCCCCATTTTTTTCACGTCTGGAAGAAGTTAAAACAGGAAGTCTTGCAAGTTTATTCTATGGCAAAAAATCAAAAGATTATTTTAAATTCTATGATAGCTTAGTCCAAAAAGGTTTGGAATTCAAATGAGTAAATTATGATTGAAATAAAACACCAAAAAGAACTAAAAAATATTGTTGGGGATGAGAATTTTCATAATGACAAAGCACATTTGCTTGCTTATTGTTATGACGCCACCAAGGAACGTTACGAGCCTGATTGCGTAATTTATCCTCGAAATGAAATAGATGTAAGTAAAATATTAAAATATTGTAATGATCATCAAATCCCTATTATCCCCAGAGGTGCAGGAAGTG
This sequence comes from Helicobacter sp. 11S03491-1, assembly GCF_002272835.1. Lineage (NCBI taxonomy): Bacteria > Pseudomonadati > Campylobacterota > Epsilonproteobacteria > Campylobacterales > Helicobacteraceae > Helicobacter > Helicobacter sp. 11S03491-1. The sequence goes on along the minus strand of NZ_MLAO01000005.1, from coordinate 83,730 downwards.
GTTTTACAGGAGGAGCATTACCGGTTAGGGGCGGGGTTATTTTAGCAATGGAAAAATATTTTAATAAAATTTTAGAAATTGATGAAAAAAATCTAATTGCAAGAGTGCAACCCGGTGTTGTTAATAAACATTTTCAAGAGGCAGTTGAAAAAATAGGATTATTTTATCCGCCTGATCCTGCCAGCCAAGAGTATAGTACATTAGGAGGGAATGTTAGTGAAAATGCCGGGGGTATGCGTGCTGCAAAATACGGCATTACAAAAGATTATGTCATGGCACTTCGGGCAATTTTACCTAATGGAGAAATTATTCGAGCAGGCAAAAAAACAATCAAAGATGTTGCCGGATATAATATTGTAGGTATTTTGACAGCCTCTGAGGGGAGTTTGGCAGTTATTACCGAAATCACTCTCAAACTCATTGCAAAACCCAAATGCAAACAAACAGCTATGGGAATATTCCCAACTATTCAATCAGCGATGAATGCTGTTTATGAAACTATGGCAAGTGGAGTAACGCCTGTAGCAATGGAGTTTTTAGATAATCTTACCATCTGTGCTGTTGAAGAAAAATTTCAAAAAGGTTTGCCTACACAAGCAGGAGCAATACTTATTACGCAAGTGGATGGAAATATCTCGGAAGATGTTCAATGGCAATTAAAACAAATTGAAGAAAAATTTCAAAAAAATGGTTGTGAAAAATTTCAAATTGCTCAAAATAATGCAGAGGAAGAGAATCTATGGTTTGCCAGACGCAATGCCTCTCAAAGTATTGCCATATATGGCAAAAAAAAGCTTAATGAAGATATTACCGTCCCTCGCTCCAGACTCCCTGAGTTATTGCAAAGAATTTCAGAAGTAAGTAAAAAATATGGATTCAAAATTCCTTGTTTTGGGCATACCGGTGATGGCAACGTGCATACAAATGTAATGGTAGTTGATAACACTGATGAAGAACAACTCAAAAAAGGTTATGAAGCAATTGAAGAAATTTTTAAAATTACTATAGAGCTTGAAGGCACTCTTAGCGGAGAACATGGCATAGGTTTATCAAAAGCGCCCTTTATGTCTCTAGCTTTTAGCCCATCAGAAATGGAACTTTTCAGGACAATCAAGAAAGCATTTGATCCTCATAATATCCTTAATCCGGGAAAAATGGGCTTATAAAATTGAAAATTTTATAAGACTAAAAAGTGTTTCATTTTAAAATTATCAAGAATTTTTAATTTATAAAAAATATTTAATATTAATAATTCACAAATACTTCATAGATGTTTAAGTATAATTTTCAAAAATATCAAGGTGATATGACAGAATGAAATATTTGTTATCTGCATTTTTTATCTTCTTTCTTTCAAATTGTGCTTCTTCAATACCTGAAGATGAAATTATTACCAAAACACATACCCGCACAAATTTTATAAATGAAAAAATTTTAGATACTTTTGGAGATAATCATGAGAATTGGGAAAATAAAGACTTTATCCAAAATTTTTTTAATATTTTTGATGATCCTATATTGCAAAATCTCATTCAAATAGCACTCAAAAATAATACTGATATTCTGACTTTTACCTCCAAAATTGCCCAAGCAAGATCGCTTGCTAAAATTTCCGGAGCCGATTTATTACCAAAAATTGGGGTGAATTTAGGTTATAATTATAGTGATGGAAATTATAAAAAGTATCAAATTAATTTCAACCAAAATACCCTAAACGGATCTTTTACACTCGCGTGGGAAATAGATATTTTTGGAAAAATCAATGCGTTACGCCACGCTAACAAAGAGCAATTTTTTAGTGCTCAAAAAAATCTCGAAAATGCAAAAATAAGTTTAATCACTGATTTAGCAAATTATTATTTCAATATCAGAAAATTTGTCAATACAATAACTATTGCTCAAAAATTAGTAAAAAATCAAGAAAAAATTCTTGAAATCAATGAAATAAAATACAATCTGGGCTTGGTTGATATATCTGAAGTTGCTCCACTAAAAACCCAACTTTTCATTCAAAAAAAAGCTCTTTTTGATTTAAAATATCAATTAGAACAAAATAAAAATGCCCTTTTGGTTTTACTCAATACAAATGATTTAGGATTTGACACCCACATTCTCTATGATTTCAAAGAACCCAAACTTCCAAAAATACAAAAATTGCCTGCACAAACTCTCTTAGATCGCCCTGATATTCAATCTGCAATCCATGCTCTAAATACTCAAATCTATACTAAGGCAAGCAAAAGAGCAGAATTTTTTCCCTCTATCAATCTTACAGGCAATATTGGACAGATTTTATTTTCCAATAATGGTATCGGGGATTTGATTTGGCAAATAACAGGTGCGTTGAGCATGCCTCTACTAAATCGAAGTGCGATTAGAGAAAATTATAAAATCCAACAAGAAAATCTCAAGCAAGCTTTTTATGTATTACAAAATTCAATCAATACAGCGCTTGGTGAGATCGAAAATGCACTTATAGATATGCAAAATTCCGATCAAAATCTCTTAAACTCTAAACAAAGTAACCATTGGAGTAAGGAGACTCTGGAAGCAATGAAACTAAAAACCAATTACAAGCTTATTGATGAACTTGGTTTTTTAAATTATGAAAATCAATATTTAAATACAAAAAAAGATCTTTATGATTCATTTTTGTCAAATGTACAAGCAGCCATTGTTTTGTATAAATCTTTTGGAGGTATTTTTATGTCTATCAATCAAAATAAGGATAAAAATGCAAACTGATAAAATCCTGCGAACAATTAACCCAAAAAAATCAAATAAAAAATGGTATTTTATTCTTATTGGATTTGTTTTTTTCATCAGCATTTCCGGTGGAGGGTATTTTTATTTCCATCATGAAGATAAAATTTCTTACACAATTGCCAATCCTTATATGGGAGATATTACACAAACAATTAGCGCTACAGGGACACTTTCTCCAACTGATGAAGTTGAAATTGGAAGTCAGGTTTCCGGAACCATCCAAGAAGTATTTGTAGATGTTAATGATTCTGTTACAAAAGGTCAAATATTAGCAAAAATTAATCCTGAAAAAATCCATCAAGCCCTTGATAAATATAAAGCCCAAATCAACTCCGCCAAAGCAACTTTATTTGCTTGTGAAGTTGTTTTTGAACAAAAAAAATGGAATTATGAACATTTAGAAAAACTCTATAAAGCCACAAATGCAAAAACTCCCTCAGAACTGGATTTACAAAATGCAAAAATGGAATATCTTCAAGCCAAAGCAGATGTACAAATCAAACAAGCAGCGATTGAACAAATCATAGCAGATATGAAACTTTCTGAAATTGATTTGAAAAATTCTATTATTACAAGTCCAATCAATGGTATTGTTTTGACAAGAAGCGTCGATCCCGGTCAAACTGTTGTGGCAAGTTTCCAAACACCAACACTTTTTAAATTAGCTCAAAATCTTGAAGAGATGAATCTGATTGTAAATGTATCTGAATCAGATATCGGCAAACTCAAAAATGGTCAGAAAGTGACCTTTCATGTAGATGCTTATCCTGATATCGAATTTGAAGCTAGAGTCGATCGTGTTAGTTTTGCCTCTTCTGACAATACAGATACGACGAATAATATTGTAAGTTATGAAACAAAAATTTATGTTGATAATAAAAATTTACTATTAAGATCAGGTATGAGTGTTACGGCAAATATTCAGGTTGCGCAAGCTTATCAAACATTGCTTATTCCGGTCTCTGCCCTATTTTATGCTCCTCAAAAAAATATTACCAAGAAAAATAAACAATCTTCTGCTTCATTTATGGGAACTCCAAAGAAAAAAGCAACCATCAATGATGCCAAAGAGATCAAAAATAAAATGGCAAAAATTTGGATACTCCAAGATAATGTGCCCAAAGAACTTATGGTTAGTGTAGGTATTTCAGATGGTAAATCAGCCCAAGTTATTTCTAGTGATTTAAATACCCATACTCAAGTAATTACTTCAAGTGTTTTAAAATAATGTGTTTAGTAAAGCTTGAAAATATCACAAAATTTTATGGCAGTAAAGAAAATATTTTTTTAGCACTCAAAGGAGTTTGCCTGCAAATAGAACAAGGAGAATTCATCGCATTAATGGGTCCTTCCGGCTCCGGAAAATCCACTTTGGCTAATATTTTGGGTTGCTTAGATGTTGCCAGTGATGGAAAATACCATTTTGGTGGGGTTAATGTTTTTGAACTCAACAGAAAGCAAAGATCACTTCTTAGACGATATTATATGGGATTTATTTTTCAAGGCTTCAATCTTTTATCCCGCACAAGTGCGCTTGAAAATGTAGAATTACCACTTCTATATAGGGGGATTGGCAAAAAAGAACGCAAAATAAAAGCGCTAAAAGCCTTAGAGATGGTCGGACTTAAGGGTTGGGAGACTCATAGCAGCTCAGAGCTTTCCGGTGGACAAGCCCAAAGGGTGGCCATTGCTAGAGCTATTGTTTCTAAACCTTTATTTTTATTAGCTGATGAACCTACGGGAAATTTGGACACTAAACGCAGTGTTGAAATTATGGAAATTTTATGCCAACTCAACAAGGAACTGGGGATTACAATCTTAATGGTAACTCATGAACCCGAAATGGCTGCATATGCCCATAGAGAAGTGCATTTTTTAGATGGTAATATACAAAAGGATTCTAAAAAATGATATTGAATGCATTTTTATTAGCCTTTAGACAAATCAAACGAAACTATTTACGCGCATTCTTGACCATGCTTGGAATTATTATTGGAGTAGGATCAGTGATTGTCATGGTTGCTCTGGGAAATGGCACGACAAAAATGATAACACAAAGGATTTCAAGCTTAGGCAGCAACCTTTTAATCGTTTTTCCTGCACACAAACTCAATACGGGCGGGGCAAGCTTAAAACGTAATTTCACCCCGGAAGAGGCAAATATCATTAGAAGTAGATTACAAGGTATTCAAGCACTTGCTCCTCTCTCAAGCAGCTCTGTTGTCGCACAATATTTTGGGTCTAACACACAAACACAGGTAAATGGTATTACAAAAGATTATTTTAAAGTTACTAACTGGGAACTTGCCATGGGTATAGAATTTGATGATAAAGACTATATAAATGGTACAAATGTATGTATATTGGGAGAAAGTGTCAAAAAAGCACTTTTTGAAGATAAAAATCCCTTAGGTGCGCAAATAAAAATAGCAAAAACTATTTGCAAAGTCATAGGCGTATTAGAAGCAAAAGGGCAGGGGGCAATGGGAAATGATCAAGATGATACTATTGTTTTACCATTCAAAACTTATCAAAAATATATAAGCGGCAAAAAAACTTTATACAATGTCAATAGAATCATGATTTCTCTCAATAATGGGATTGATACCACAAAAGCCACTCAAGACTTAACGTCAATTTTACGTAATGTACGCCATATTAAAAGTGGGCAAAGAGATAGTTTTGAGATTATGGACACTAAAGAAATAGAAAAAATGGTTTCTTCAACGACAAAAGTATTGACTTTATTTTTAGGCTGCATTGCCGGAGTAAGTTTGATTGTAGGGGGTATAGGCATTATGAACATCATGTTAGTTTCTGTTACTGAACGCACACGAGAAATTGGAACACGTCTCGCAATTGGTGCCTCAGAAGGGGAGGTACTTTTGCAATTTTTAATTGAAGCAGTTGTCGTAAGTTCTTTGGGCGGGATAATAGGGATTGTTCTTGCTTTCTTTATTGCATGGGGTATCAGCTATATGATGCATATACCTTTTGTATTTTATATTAGTGTAGCTATTTTTGCTTTTTTGTTTTCTGCGCTCATTGGAGTTATGTTTGGATATCTCCCTGCAAGGAGAGCTTCCGGACTTAATCCCATCGAAGCTCTCAGATATGAATAAAATAAATACCACTTATTTCTACAATAAAAATATCAATATTACTCTATAAGATAGAATTTTATTTCATAAAATGAGAATTGGATTTTTTGTAATTTTTTCATATTACAATGCAAGAAATTATTCATACAAATCATACAAAAAAGGTTAGAGACGATGAAAAGTTTTCTTAGTGTCATTTGGTTTTTATTTGGATTGATCATGCTTATATGTGGGATAGTTAGCATATTTACCCCCATAGAAACATTTTTTACTTTAATGCTTATAATCCCTATAGTTTTAATTATTGGAGGGATAGTGGGGATTTTGCATTATCTCAATATCAAAAATATCATTAATGCCCAATGGCTTTTGGCAGACAGTTTATTATCACTTCTTTTTGGAATTTTATTTATTTGGGGCGGGATAGGATTTGCTTCTATTATAATGATTTATTTTGTAGCTTTTCTGGCAATTTTTAAGGGAATTTTAGGAATGATTTCTTCTTTTGATTTAAGAAAATCAGGCTTTGGTCAATGGTTATGGTTATTTATTATTTCTATCATTAATATTATCATTGGAATAATTTTTAGCATACATCCAAATGTTGCTTCTGCTACAATTGGAGTACTTGCCGGGATTTATTTTGTCTTTTTTGGCATTATTTCTTTGTTTGCATGGTGGGGAACAAAGAAATTCTTTTTTAATTAATCCGGATACTAAATGCAAAAGAGCAGGGTGATTAACTAATATCATCCATGATGCTTGCAGCTTCTATGAGACGTTTTTTATCGAAATGCATATAAATTCTGCTTGTATTTAGATCTGCATGCCCAAGTGCCTCTTGCACCAATACCAAATCATGTCGTTTTTGATATAACAAAGTAGCAAAAGAATGTCTTAGCATATGCGCTCCATTTTTTTTCTTTCTAATTCCTACACTCATAAGGATCTTTTCAACAATCTGATAAATATAAGCCTGACTTAATGCCTTGCCTTTTTGATTGCAAAACAATAATCCATCTTGAATGGTGGTTGTTAGCTTGGATCGTTCTATAAGCCATTCCTCTAATAAACTCCGAATATGGCAAGACTTAATCATCACTACTCGATATTTATCGCCTTTTCCTCTGATGTTCAAAAGATAGACGTTATCTTCAGGTAAAATATCTTTGTTTTTTAAATACAACATCTCACTTACACGAATACCGGTATAAATAATTATTTTTATCATTAATCGATTTCTTGCCCGAATAGTTTGAGGTATTTCAAATTTCTCAATACCTTCTAGAAATTTTTCTAACTCATTCTCATTCAAATGTGCAGGTAACTTTTGTCCTGATTTTCCCTTGATCCCACCAATATTCTTGAGTTCAATATTATAGATATAAGATTTTCCTTCATTGTCTTGATTCTGCCTATCAATATAACCAAAAAGTCCCAAAAGTGCAATACGATAATTTTTCTTACTTGCTGCGCTTAAACCACCGGTTTGCACGGCTAAAAAATCACTCAAAATTTCCTCATCAATTTGTTTCATAGAGGTTAAGTGATTCTCAGATAAATGTTTATAAAGCTTCAAAATAGGTTGGGCATAAGTATTTATCCCGATGAGACCTGCATTACGCGCATCTTTGCAAGTATTAATCAAATCATCAATGCTTGCAATATTATTTTGGAGTTTTTCCATACACATTCCAATACATTTCTTATCTTTTATGTTAGAGTTAGAAAGAGTCGTCATTTTATAACGAATAAATCTAGCGCACCAAAATAACAAATTGGATAAAAAATCTTTTTGAGGAGATTCTAAAATATATCTCATAACCTTGCCTTATTTCACCTTTTTTATTAGGGATTTAGGGATTATAGTTTTTCCTGCACGTTCAACTTGCTTGATTTGATTATTATAACCTAAAATTTATTTATTTTACTTATGAAAACTATAATTTTCAAACTACAGCCAATCTAATCTAATCCCTTGATAATTCCCCATCCACCCAGATATTTGCCCTTAGGGGTTTGTTGCACGATATGTTTGAGAATAAAACCTTGCGAAATTTATTCCTGTCCCTAAAAATATTTTCAAATCCAGAGCTTTGGTAACTTTAGCAAACTTACCCTGCATTAGCCTAAAGGTGGTAATTTTTGTATCAATTTATTTTAAATTTTCTTCTAAAAAACTCTATTGTTATTTCTTGTCATTTTATGAATAAAATTTGTTTTATTTCCTGTTCCTGCTTTTATCCTTTGGTAATTTAATTAGTAATTTAGCAATTTAAACCGACACAAGAAATCCCAAAGAAATTAAGATAATCAACCCGCCCTGCTCTATTATCCGGCTACTGCCAATACCATACTTAATAAACATTGATTTTAAAATAAATTTTATAGATTTTGTAACAACTGTGATCGCCATTTCTCCAGCTCTTCATCAATATAATCAAGCCATTGAGTAGAATTATTAATCTTACTTACATCAATACAACGATTATATAAATCCAATATATTTTCGCAATATATATTATTTCTACTTTCTCTTAACTGTTTTACAAGGGATAATATATAAGTTAATTGTTTGATTGTAATAGGAACAATCCTTTGTTTTTTACCTTTAAATTCATATTTGAGGGCATTCCAATAAGTGCTAATAGTGTCTTCATGAATTGATGGAGCAATAAACAAACAATAGTTTGGTATATTTGGAAATCTATCCTCATAATCTCGTAAATGACGCATGACCGGTATTCCTTCATTATACCATTGATCCCGTCCTTTTAGCATTGTAACCTCACAAATCACGCCAAACTTTCCATAATTACATTCTATATCTGACACACCGGCAGGGGCAGTAAATGTTGGCTCATTGTCATCGCCCATAGGGAAATTTGGCTTTATAGATTCTGCATCATTGATAATATTTAGAGCAACATTTGTCCATTTTTCAAGTTCGATTGATGGCTTACTTACCATATTATCATTTTTATGATTAGTCGCTAAATCACTGAGTATTTTTATTGTCTGTTCAATTTTTGATGTATCATAAGCATAATCAAATTTGATTTCCAAATTCTTTAATTCAATGCGATATTCACGCATTATTTTGATTATAGCTTTTAATTTGTCTTTTATGTTTGGTTTTTCAAATAATTTTACTTTTTTGCCTAGTTTATTCTCTAGAGTACGGATATCAGGGATAATAGAATCATAGATCTTTGTAAGTTTATCAATAGTTTCAAATGGCAATTCATAAGCACCATAAGTTCCCATATATTTTTGCCATTGTTCTTTTGTGTATGTTTTATTGGACGCATTATCAACAGCAAGTATTGAATCAATTTCAATCATGCGACATGGTTCAAGGTCAATATATTGGCGATCATACTTCCCACGAAATAAAATATACTTTGTTTGTCGCAAATAACGTATCATGCTATCACCATATTCATAAGCATTTTTAACCGGATTATTAAAGTCAAAGAGATATTTTTCTATAAAATTTTTCATATATTCTTCAGAAGCGATTTCATATTCATGGTTATTTTTATAATTAGCAGGATGTATCTTCTCGAAATTTTTTCTATAAGACAATAAATCATTGGCAACTTTGTCTATATTTTTATAATCATTTAAAGATAAAGCAAATATACCAAATTCTTCCGTTGAGATTCCTTTTGATTTTAATCCATAACTAACGCACAATTGATTGACTCTTTTAATGAGATGTAAAATCGCAATAAATGGTTTTATATTCCAATCCTTAAACCCTTCAGTTGTTGGATTTGGCAATTGATATTTCAATAAACTATCTAAGACAAAATCATCCCAAGTTATAGATCCATCATAGAGTTTTCGACCAACATTACTCAAATGGATTATCTTATTTTTATCAATTTGTATCAACCCTAGTTTAGTCAACGGGTTCATGGATTGTCGACCACGCATCATATCCGGATCTTTGTAATTTTTTGCGTTAAATATGTCTTGTGCTTGTTTGTAAGTCATATCTATGGTCTTATCTTTTAGTAATTTGATTTGTTTGGCAGATAAATTATTAAAAGTTAGAGCGCTTTCATTTTCACTTAAGTATTTACGATGCTGTATAAGCAGTATTTGAAACCTGCATTGATTTGTCTTTATCCCAAATTTTTCCTTCAAGCAATGCCGCTATTTGTAAAAACATAGGCACTCTTTCCGGGTTTCTTATTGTTGTAGATATATTCCATAATGTTTGCATTATTAACTTTCTTTAATAATTTACAATCAAAACTTCTTGTGGTTTTGATGTTTTATCTTTCGTTTGATAATTGGAATTAGCATAAGAATAATCCAAGTTAATCACGCGATAATTATTTTTGTTTATCCAATTCATGAGGGTTGTATTTACCTTGCCTTTATTGGTGAGAACATTTGATAGTCCAAATCTTACACCTTGTGTGTTGAGCATATGAATATAGTCTAATAAATCATGCTCATCTTGCTCTCTCCAACCATTTTTTTCATTATAAGTAGCACAAGTTATCAAATAAGGCGGATCAATATAGACAAAAGTATCCTTACCAAATGCTTTTGGTGATATTTTTCGAAAATCCAGATTTGTAAATTCACAATTATTTTTCTGTATTCTATCTATAAAATGAGATAATTTTATTCGCATTTTAGAATTAAAATCCCGTTTCCCAACCGGTAAATTAAATTGCCCTTTAGCATTAAAACGAATTTGATTATTAAATGAAAATATAATTAAAACATATAACATCAAATAATAATCATTATTTTTTATTGTCATCTTATTAAATACATCTCGTAATTTTATATAACCATCTTTATTGTATTTTTGCAAACCATCTTTGTTGCGACATAGATAAAAATCATATCCATTGATAGCACTTTGTGATAATTCAAACCTTGCAATGATTTGATCTATTGTTGTGATAATTTTTGTTTTCTCTATATTTTGAAAAACTTTATAAATATTTATTAGATTTTCATTAGTATCATTGAAGATGATTTTTTCTGCGCTTATATTTATACCAACATTACACCCACCACAAAACAAATCCACAAAGTTTTTTATATTTACCGGAAATTTTGGTAGTATTTGTGGCAATAATTTAAATTTCCCACCAACATAATTTAATGGTGATTGGATAGGATGCTTTGATATTTGTTTGCAAATACACAAGAATAATCTTTCTTCATTGCCCTTAATATTTGACTTTCCCGTTGTGAATGCTTTGTATTTTTTAGAAAATACTCTTACCTCACCCTTAGTTTTAAGTATTCGCAAAATATCCCCATCAGTTATCCGAGCATTAGAGCGATTATCCCCTTTGGTTTCCATATTGTTATATGAAAGTAAGATATATTTTGCATTTATATTTTTGATCAAATCTTCAAAAGCTTTTGGTGCATCAACAGTGCAATAATCGCTTTTTAATTTTGTTCTATCCATTTTTCGCCCAATACCAAAAACTTCCGGTTTTTGCCATAATGCAATATTTTCTAACAAATGATATATATCACAATATTGTCTGGAATTATAGGGGGGATCAATATAAACCAAATCTGCCTTGATTTCGCGAACCAGCATATTGGCATCCATATGAAACAATTGATTATCCTGCAAGTTTTCTTCCGGTGCAGGCAATAATAATTCTAACTCCTTATCAAAAGTTCCATCTCGTCTATAAGCATCATAATGACCACAAGTATTTGCAATTCTATCCATAGAATATAATAAAGAAGTTATTAGCAATGCCCATTCTTTTTTGTTTATTTTCTTATTTTGAAAATTATTTTCAATATCTTCACGAATATAACCAATCTTTCTACAAGTATCTTGGTCAAAAAAAGTATTTGCAAAATTATCGCTCATATAATTATCTGTTTTGATATGTAGGGCATTATAATGTTTTATATATTTTTCAACTTTATTTTTATCATATTTTTGTGAATCAAACCAAGCAATATAACAAATATAATTACTATATAAAATATCATTAATGATAAGTTTTTTATCAATAAATGCCGAAGATACCACACCAGTTCCTGCAAATATGTCTGCGACGATATTTATACCATCACATTCTTGCTTCACAATAGATTTTATAAAATCTAATAATTTGTATTTATTTCCCAAATAACGTTTATTGTTAATTTTACAGGTTTTAGTTTCTGAGTTATGAAAAGATTTCTGCTTATCTGAGAGTTTTGTCATTTTTTGTGTTTTTGGATTTGGGATGATAATTTCTCAAAGTTATTTTGAACTTGTATCAACCTCATACTTTTTCCTTTTTATGCAACTTCCCTCTTTTTTCGATACTTTTATTTTACAAAGTTTATATAATTTACGCAAGTAAAAATACCCATTTGGCTTTTGTTAATCATTAAAGTCCTTGTAATGAGAATACTATATTAAAAAATTTTGTAATAAAACTTCCTGATTGTTATCGACAATTTTAAGATCAAAATTGCCAAAGAAGCCCTTGCAAAATAATAAACAATGATCATGTCTCTTTCAACAATAAGACTGCAAATAACTTGAGAATTTCTGAGTATTTTTAAAAAAATTTACTTTCTATAATGATCTGCAACCAGATATCAATTCAAGAATTAATAAATTTAGTAATTCTCTTAAAACCTTCAATAATTTGCTCATTGGAACACGCAAATGAAAAACGCACATAACCATCCATACCAAAGGCACTTCCGGGCACTAATGCAACCCCTTCTTGAGACAAAAGCTGCTCGCAAAACTTCATAGAATCGCCATTAAATTTATGAATATTTTTGATATTAATAAATAAATAAAAAGCTCCTTGGGGTTTCAGAGCACTCATCCCACTTATTTCTTCTATTAATTGGCAAGCTAGATTTCGTCGTTTTTCAAAAGCTTCTCTCATCATTTCAATATCACTATCTGCTTCTCCATTTAAAGCAACTATAGACGCCCTTTGGGTGATTGAATTAATATTAGAAGTGCATTGACTTTGCAAATTATCTATTAATTTTATTAATTTTAAATCTTTGGTAGCAAGATAACCCATTCTCCACCCTGTCATTGCCACTGATTTGCTTAATCCATTTACCGTAATAGTGCGTTGCATCATATCTTCACTAATAGAAGCGCTTGATGTAAAATCTACCCCGTAAATGAGTTTTTCATACATCTCATCACTGACTACCCAAATATTAGTTCCTTTCAACACTTCGGCTATCTGAGTTAGTTCATTTTTGCTATAAACCATCCCTGTTGGATTTGAAGGAGTTGTCAAAACAAGTATTTTTGTTTTAGGAGTGACAGCTTCTTTTAATTGTTTGGAGGTAATTTTAAAATCTGTATTTTCATTTGTAGGCAAAAAGACAGGCTTACCCCCACTATAAATAACCAATTCCGGATAAGTTACCCAATAAGGAGAAGGTATAATAACTTCATCGCCCTCCTCTATTAAGGCTTGAAATGCATTGAATAAGGATTGCTTAGCCCCATTGCTAACCAAAATTTCTTTAGGAGTATAAGATAATTTATTATCTTTTTGAAGTTTATAACTAATTGCCTGAAGCAATTCAGGGATTCCTGCTACAGGAGTATATTTTGTCCAACCTGAATTTAAAGCCCTGATTGCCTCATCTTTAATCACTTGAGGAGTATCAAAATCAGGTTCTCCTGCAGAGAAGCTCAAAACATCCCTACCTTTTGCCTTCAATTCTCCTGCCAATCTACTCATAGCAATTGTTGCAGATTCTGATAGATTTTGAATTTTTTGAGAATACATATCCAGTCCTTAATGTTTTTTATTATTTTAACTCAAAAAATTATTAAAAATCATTTATTTAAAACAATTTTTTAGAAAAAATCTAGCTACCTATATTATTCTAATAGAGAAAATATCTATATAAATTTTACTTTTATAATATTTTGATATCCTTTAATAGTCGTATTAAATTTATTAAGAAATAATTTATTTTTATTTGATAAATAATTAATTATTTTTTGTATCTGATCGCTATTGAGTTCTGTAATTGCATTCAGACATATTTTTCCAAATTCATCATCATCCATAGTATTTATACTATCTTCTAATGCTTTTGTGTATTTTTGAAATACTTTTTTGTCATGAATATCTTTTTTGTTTTGTTCAATCACCTCATTTTGCAAGAATTTAAGTTTAGCAATATTTAAATCTTTTAAATATTGCTTTGAATACGAACTTGTGAGTTTAAGCACTTCATCGACCAAAGCAATTTTTTCAGGTGTTTCATCATAATAATCTTTATAATTCTCTTCCATAAGCTCCGGCATAAAAGTCTTGATAATATTTAGTTTGATTTCAGAAACTCTTTGAATATCATGAATATATGTAGGATTTTCTGAATGATGATAAACATACTTCAACTTTTGTATATTATCTCTATTTTTTTCATAATATTTCATCAATGGGATTCTTTCTTCAACAGGCAAATGTTGAAATCTCAATTCTAATTTTTCCAGCCATATTTCTTGAAATTGTCTATATTTTATCCTTAGAATTTTTTCTATTTTATTCATGGCGATATTACTAAACTGAGTCTTAAAAATTTCCAAAAACTCATCATAGGTATATTCATCAATATATTCATTGATTAAATCATAAATTTTTGAAATATCTCTAGAATCTTTTTGAATTTTATCTTTTAGTTGCTCATCGACATTATAATTCTTAAAATTCTCTATCGCAGAAGAAGTATCTTGATTAAGAATACCCTCAAACTCATAAATTCCTTTGATACTCTCATCTTTATAAAGGGCAAAAATTTTTTTATTATCCAGATGTTTTAATTCATCTTGAGTATAACCATGGTTTTGTAAATACATTTTTATCATTTTTATATCATAGATATTTATATTATTCATCATTTTTCTTCAAAGCTTCATAAACCCTAAGCATATCAAGATGTTCCTCTACATCATGAACACGTAAAATTTGAGCACCATTTTCAATAGCCATAAGATGAAGGGCTAATGTTCCTGCCATCCTATCTGAAACTTCTTTTTGAGTAATAAGTCCGATTGTATGTTTTCTACTTGCCCCTATAAGAAGAGGATATCCAAAATGCAAAAAATGTCCTAAGTGCTTAATAAGAGACAAATTTTGAGATTTTTCTTTGGCAAAACCAAAACCGACATCTAATGTAATATCGTCAATCCCGTATGATTTTAGGTATTGTATTTTTTGTTCAAAAAACTCATCTAAATGTGCAAATAAATTCTCATAATCAATAAATTGTTGCATATCTTTTGGAGTTCCTCTAGAATGCATCAAAACTGCTTTTGCTTTGTATTGAGAAGTTATTTTTGCCATATCCGGATGCTTATAACCACTAATATCATTAACCATGCCAAACCCGTAAGAGAGTGCAAAATCAGCAGTTTGTGGATTATAAGTATCAATACTAAAAATAGCTTCTTTAAAAAGATTACTTACATAAATTTCTTTAATAACTTCCCTTAATCTTTTAATTTCTTCAAAAGATTCTATTAATTCACTTCCGGGTCTTGAACTTGCTGCCCCTATATCAATGAATTTCACACCTTTTTCAATAAAAGAATAGATCTTTTTGATAGCTTCTTGGGAATCACACCTGCTTTGATCAAAAAAACTATCCGGCGTAATATTAATAATTGCCATGATTTGAGGCGAGCAAGAAAAACTATTTTTAAGATGCCCGCAAAGAGTATCTGCTAATTCCTTGAGATTAAAAGGTTGAATCTTGCATTTAGCCACAATTCTCTCAATCTGAATTTTTGTTCCAATCAACACCCCATCATAGTGAGATTTTTTTGCCAAAATACATTCTTTATGGGTGGCAAAATCTCCTCCAACACTTATAGCCTCTTGTTTAAGAATCATGGTCGCAGGCAATGAAAGATTTTTTATTTCAAATGTTAAAATTTCTCCTTTTTTATTCATAATTTTTGCGCCACTGCTGTCACTACCAATTTTTTGTATCGCTTGAGGGAGTGATTGAGATTGAATTCTTTTGACGAACATCTTATCCCTTCCTGGATATTTTTATTTTACGCAATACCATCAACAAAAGAGGTAAAAACACATAAATATCTCTTTGATAATTTTGGTTAGCCATGAGCGCTTCATCAAAATTTTTCAATTCATATTCATCTAATTGCACTCCATTTTGTTCCAGCATAAATAACAAAGCTTGAATCTTTTGTTTTGTCATGTCTCTTGAATTATTATTTTGAGATTCAAGCTCCTTTAAAAAATCATAAATTATTTTGAGAGATAAATTTTTTACATCAAGTCTTAAGCTATCATTTTTTTTCTTCTCTCTTTTGTCCTCCAAGGGAAGTCGAGATCTGATTGTCGGCAAAAAAGCTGTTTTGTTTTTTGCAATCAATAAAAAACGAGTGTTATTTGGAGGTTCTTCAAGAACTTTGAGCAATGCATTTTGTGCAAAATGATTAAAGGAATTAGCAGCAATTATAATAGTTTTTACTTCTCCGGATGTGAGATAGGCTTCTGCTATGACTTCATGAGAATCTTCTATTTTGAACTCATCACGATCAAAAACACGTAAAAATTCATCTTGAATCAAAACACTTTGCTTTTCAATCTCTTTATAAATATCATTATTTAATACAATCTTTCCGGTATAACTTTGCATTATTCTAAACTTATTCTTCCAAATAACGATCCAAATAGAGCCTCTTCAAAAATCCTGAATAATTGAATAAGCTTATAATCAAGCATCCCATCAAGAGATTCAATCGTTAGTCCATCTTGTATAGATTCATCAAGTATCCATAAAAAACCATTTTCTTTGCTGAATGCCAAATTTGCTAATGGCGTATTAGTTTTGCCTATATACCAAAAAGCATAATCTTTATAAGAAATACTTAAAGCATCGTTGATCAAGGAAGTTTCTTTTAACAATGAAACTTTGGACAATACCCCCATAAAATCAAATATTGGCAGTATGGGTCTTTGAGTGCCAAAACGATTAATTGAGGAAGTGATATATTTTCCAAACCATTGTCTATCTTCATCAGTGCAAACTAAAATTGTCCCTCCATTGGTGATATGAGTAATTGTGCGAGACACCAAAGAAACCCATTGAAATCGGTTCATCTCCAGCCACCCACTCATTAAAGCAACTCTTTCACTTTCTTCACGGATTGTTTTTAACATCCATTCTGCTATTTCAACATTGCTATTCATTTGTCTAGCTCATAGGCACAATGAAGTGTTCTTACAGCAAGTTCAGCATATTTCAAGTCAATAATCATTGAAACCTTAATTTCACTTGTGCTAATCATCATAATATTGATATTTTCTTTTGCCAAAGTTTTAAAAGCCGTGCTGGCAACACCTGAGTGAGACTTCATACCCACACCCACAATAGAAACTTTAGCAATTTCACAATCATAATCTATAGATCCTACGCTATTCAAAAATTTTTCAAGGACTTTTTTGGCTTGTTCTTCTTCTGTTTTGGGGATTGTAAAATCAATATCAGTTCTGCCATCTCTCCCAATTGTTTGCACAATCATATCTACATTGATATTATCATCTGCAAGAGCACCAAAAATCTCTGCTGCAATACCCGGCCTATCATCTACATCAGCTATGCTTACTCTTGCTTGATTCTTATCAAGCGCAACCCCACTTACTATTGGTTTTTCCATAATATTTTCCTCCATTGTGATTAAAGTACCTTGATCTTGAGTAAATGAACTTCGAGTTACAAGAGGAACATTCCATTTTTTTGCCAATTCTACAGATCGATTTAGCAAAACTTTAGCTCCCATTGAAGCAAGTTCAAGCATTTCATCATAACTAATTCTATCAATTTTTTTGGCTTTTTTCTCAATTCTCGGATCGGTAGTGTATACACCATCAACATCTGTATATATCTCACATAAATCAGCCTTCAATGCCCCTGCAATTGCAACTGCAGATAAATCACTCCCTCCTCTACCCAAAGTTGTAACTTCTCCATTTTGTCCAATACCTTGAAATCCGGAAACCACAACGATATAGTCTTGAAGCAATAAATCTGTAATCTTTTTTGTATCAATATGTTCAATCCTTGCTTTAGTATGTGTGTTGTCTGTAAGGATCCCTGCTCCTCTGCCACTCAAAGAAATTGCTTTTTGTCCCATTGATTCCAAAGCTATTGCTAATAATGCACTTGTTACCCGCTCTCCGCTACTTAAAACCATATCCACTTCACGTTCATTAGGAAGTTTAGAAAAATATTTTGTCCAACCTATAAGTGTATCTGTTTGACCGCTCATAGCAGAAACAACCACCACGATAGATTTACCTGTTCTCTTTGTTTGCATTACACGGTTGGCAACATTTTGGATTCTTTGGCAATCTCCCATACTTGTCCCACCATATTTTTGCACTACCAGCATTATAAATATCCTTCTTTTTTAAAATAATCAATCACTTGTCTATAGACTTGTTTTTTAAAATGTGTAACTTTTTCAAATAATTCTTTATAATCAACAAATTCATATTCATCAAATTCCGGCACATCAGTTTGGATATTAATATTGGCATTATTTTTTAATCTCACAAGAAAATATTTTTGTTTTTGTCCATCAAAAGGATAAAGTTTTTTAGAAACACCGGCAGGAAAATCATATTTAATCCAAACAGGGTGTTCGGCTATTACTTCTATTTCGTCTGTTCCTATCTCTTCTTTGAGTTCTCGAAAAAGTGCGTACAAAGGTGTTTCTCCCTTGTCGATTCCACCTTGAGGAAACTGCCAAGCACCTTTAATATCTGTTCGTTGTGCAACAAAAAATTCACATTTATCAGGATAGTTTGATGATAACACTATCGCAGCTACATTGGGTCTGTAGCTTTTGTTATTTTTCATAACACGCTCCAAAATCAAAATATTTTATAATATTATAATGCAACAAAGCTTTAAGGTTGGTTTGATAAGAATAAAAATCAAGAAAAAAATGGGGAAAAATCCCCAAAAATTAAGAAGTTATTTTTTAAGAGTTGGAATATATTTAGCAAGCGCATCAATTTCTTCATCACTTAAAGGTTTAATTTGTCCCCACATAGTTGCGCCTAGTCCATATTGATTCAATTTGCCTGCCTTATAGCCCATCAAATCATTTTTGATTTTTGCGCTATCAAGAGTATTTACAACCTTGCTTTTACCCAAAGCTTGCTTTTCCATGTTGGGGCCATGGCAAGCTTGACATTTTGTCTTGATAATTGTTGCAGGATCTGCTGCTTGCAAGCCCACTACACCCAAAACTAATAAACTAATTGCCAGCAATGATTTTTTCATTCATGTTCCTTTTTGTGAAATTAAAGATATAATATTATTGCTAAAATCGTTAATACTTTCTTAACAAAATATCAAAATAAAGTTTTTTCAAATTATGATACTCTATATTCATATACCTTTTTGTAATAATAAATGCGGTTATTGCGTTTTTAACTCTTATGAAAATCAAGATCATCTCAAACAGCCTTATATGCAAGCCCTTCAATTAGATTTGATCCATTCTCTTACTCACAACAATCAAAGCAATACAGAAATTGATTCTATATTTTTTGGTGGAGGCACGCCTAATACCATAGATTCAAAATCCTACAAAAAAATTTTTGAATCCATACATCATTATTCTAACCTTTCTAAAAAATGTGAAATCACTATAGAGGCTAATCCGGACCTAATCACGCAACAATGGTGTAGGGATATGTTGGATTTAGGTATCAATCGAATCAGCTTGGGAGTCCAAAGTTTTTTTGAAGATAAACTTTTGTTTTTACAACGCCACCATAATTATAAAGATATTTTTCAATCTATAGATTTGATTTATAAAAGTGGATTTAAAAATATCAGCATTGATCTCATCTATGATACTCCTCAAGATAACCAAAAACGCATTCATGAAGAAGTAAAAAATGCTTCAAAACTACCGATTAATCATATATCTGCCTATAGTCTTAGTATCGAAAATGGTTCAAAACTTAGCAAAATATACGACAATAACCCTCAAACCTATTCATTTTTTGAAGAAATTTCACAAGCATTAAAAATTTATGGATTTAACCCTTATGAAGTCTCTAATTATTCAAGAGGTTATAAAGTCCAACACAACCTGGCTTATTGGCGTAGCGAAGAATATATTGGTTGTGGTGCAGGAGCAGTGGGACGCATAGGAAAAAATCGTATTTATTCTCATTCAAATATCAAACAATATATCCAAACTCCATTAGAAAAAAAACTAGAGCCATTAACAGAAGAAAATCTTAGGGTAGAAAATATTTTTCTAGGTTTGCGATGCGAATTAGGTGTCAAAACAGATTTGTTAGATGAGAAAAAAGTGGAAATTCTCATCAAAGAAAATAAATGCCATCTCAAAAAAAACAGACTCATAGCTAATAATTATTTTTTAGCTGATGAGATAGCATTATGGCTAATGTAAAAAGTTTGAAATAATCTTTTTTAGATTATTTCATTTGTGTAGCGACTTCCTGAGCAAAATTTTCAACTTTTTTCTCAATCCCCTCGCCTAACTCAAACCTCACATAATCAAGAATTTTAACATCATCGTTTAGTTCTTTGGATTTTTGTTCCAAAACTTGGGCAATTGTTTTTTTATCATCCATAACAAAAAATTGCCCAAGAAGAGTTAGTCTTTGATCAATCAATGTATTATCAGCCATAAATCTTTCAATTTGTCCCGGAAGAATTTTATCCCAAATTGCTTCAGGCTTACCTTGTTTTCTCAACTCTTCTTTAAAAATATTCTCCTGATTTTTCAAAATCTCATGATTGATTTCTAGTTTGCTTATATACCGGGGAATATGTTTAAGTGGCTTTCCAAGTCTTTTGAGTTCTTGATTTTCTTTTTCCAGTTCTGCTATCAAAGCGATTTTTTCTTTTTGGATAAAATCCATTTCAAAAGATTTATAGTCCAAAACTTGAGGCTTCATCGCTGCTGCATGCATACAGATATTTCTGGCAAGTTCTATACAGGCTTGAGTGTTTTGTTGGTGATTGCAAGAGATGCAAATAAGCACTCCAACTCGCCCATTAGAATGAACATAACCGTTTACAATACTATTTTTAGGAGAAGTAATACCAATAATTCTCCTTACAACAATATTTTCACCAATTTTAGCAATTTGAGTTTTTAAATATTCCTCATAAGCCATACCCTCTATGGAGACTTTTTGTAAATTTTCCAGACTCACTACAGGCATATCTTCAAGAAGACTTGAAGTTTTTTCTACAAGTTCTTTGAATCTGTCATTTTTAGCAACAAAATCTGTTTCACTATTAATTTCAAGCATGACAGCTTTATGGAAATTAGCATCAACTTTTATAGAAATCACTCCTTCGCTTGCAATTCTATCGGCTTTTTTTGCTGCTTTACTCAAACCTTTTTCTCTTAAGTATTCAACTGCCTTATCAATGTCCCCATTTGTTTCAACTAACGCCTTTTTGCAGTCCATCATACCTGCATCAGTCATTTCACGCAATTGTTTTACAAGCTGTGCACTGATTTGTGTCATTTATTCTCCTTTTGCCATTTCTTTTTCTAATTCTGCAGTAACTTCTTGAAGTAGCTGTGTTTTTTCTTCATCTAAAATGACTTCGCCTTCTTCCGGATTGATAGATACTTCGCCATCTTGACCTGCCATTTCTCTTCCTTCAATAATGGCTTCACTCATTTCTTTACAAAAAAGTTGGATCGATCGAATTGCATCATCATTTCCGGGTATAGGATAATCAACTACATCAGGATCACAATTTGTATCTAGGGGCGCTACAACAGGAATTCCCAATCTTCTGGCTTCAGCAACTGCAATTTTTTCCTTCACAACATCAATGACAAATATCATGTCCGGTGCTTTCTTCATATGCCTCACACCACCTAAATATTTATCAAGCTTTTCTTTTTTTCTCAAAATCATTAATTTTTCTTTTTTGGTAAGCAAATCAATCTGACCACTTGCTTCCATTTCTTCAATAATTTCAAGTTTTCTTACGGATTTTTTAATAGTGCCAAAATTTGTAAGCATTCCCCCAAGCCATCGATAATTTACATAAGGAACTTGAATTTTTTGAGCATATTCTTTGAGTGTTTCATTTGCTTGTTTTTTTGTCCCTACAAACATGATTGTTTTACCTTCTGATGCTGCGTCTCTGACAATATTATAGGTATAACGAAAATACCTTAAAGTCTTTTGCAAATCAATAATATGGATATTTTTTCTAACTCCAAAAATAAAACGCTTCATTTTTGGATTCCATCTTCTGGTTTGATGTCCAAAATGTACACCACACTCCAATAAATCTTTCATGGTTACCATGTATTCTCCTTGTATTTAATCAGTTTTGCCTCCACGCTCCTTAACGACAATGCCGCAACTTTTGAGAACTAGCGTGTGTGAGCTTCATTTTATGAATTTTTGAAAATGAAGGGCTAATTTTATCTTTATTAACCTAATGATTAGCTGAGAATTCCTAGCATTATCAAATATTGTTGGCTATCAAAATTATATTTAGTTTTTAGTTTTTATAAATTTTTGTCCGAATAATCCAAGGATGAGTAAAAGATGATTTTGTATTTTGTTAGAATTTCAAGCCAACCAACACCATTTGTTAGACGCATATACGCAGTATAATTCATTAATGCAAACCCCTTCCCAGATGGCTAAGGCACATCATAAACCAAGTTACTCTGCTGTGTTCCCACCCTGAAGTTTTGTCCTAATTTATCATTGCATAGGTCTGAAAAGGAGCAAGACTATATTACATTATCCGGGCTTAAACTTTCGTAAAAGATCAAGATTTTTTTGTTTCCAGAGCATATTTAATCAACGCAGCTATACGATAAAATCCATGTATAAATTTACCATAGGGCATTATCAAAAATAATGCCAACACCGCACTTAAATGAAATAAAACCAAAAAAACCATCGCCCCATCATTTTTCCTTAATAACATCAAACAAAGCCCACTTAAAGACACGATAAAAAGACTAAAAATAAAGGCATAATCCATTCCCATAGATTTTAATGATTTCAATCTCTTGTCCATTTTTAGTTTTAATACAAAAAGTCCAAGAGTGCCTATACAAAGAAAAATACCTCCAAAAGTCCCAAATAATTTTGGAGCACTTAAAAATGCATAAGGAGCACTTTGGTGCAAAAAGTGATCATAAAATCCGCCCAAACAAGTTGCCACAAAACAAAACAAAAATCCATAAAAAGCAAAATGATGAAAATATTTTCTGGTATTGGATCGAGAATTTTGTGAATATGTGCAGCCTTCATGATGGTATCCCCCTAAATATTTTAAAGATAAAGCATCGAAAATTCCTTGAAACACACAAATTAAATTAATTTTTTCTTTTTCTTTCAAGGATGAGAAGAAATTCATAAATCCTATCGCTATAGATCCCAATACAAGAATTCCCACTACGCTAAAAACTCCTACCATTACTTCATAGGGCAATACCTCATAAAAATTTCCCTTATAAGAAATCCTAGATAAATTCCAATGATTCCAATAAAAAACAAGCAAGAACAAAACAAAAATACATAGCATAAGTACAGAGGAAGCAAAAAAACCATTTTTGTTAAAAAATTTTCCAAATTTTGCACCAAAAGCAAATTTTTCGTAAGTAATAGCCCGAATATCTCCAAATTGCGAAGGAATATTAACATTAAATTCATGCGGTGGGGCGTATTGACAGGCATAAAAACATTCCCCGCACTGATGACATAAATTAGCCAAATAATCAATATCCTGATATTTAAAATCTCTTCTTGACTCCATAGCCGGAAATACAGCACAAAAACCCTCACAGTACCTGCAAGAATTACATATAGTGCAAGATTGTTTTGCAAGTTCATAGATTTCTTGTTCATTTTGAATATTTGCTTCCATTACCATCCTCTTTTTGTATTAAAATTTGCAGCACTAATCCCGGCTATCCTTCCAAATACCGATCCTATAGACATTCCAAATCCAGCCACATAACCTTTGGATAATATGTTCCCTGCCATAATTTCACCGGCAGCAAACAAATTTTTACAAACTTCTCCATTTTGTTTGATAACCTCTGCTTGTTTTGTTACCCCTACTCCCAAATATGTAAAAGTAATGCCCGGTCGCAACGGATAACAATAAAAAGGCGGGGTATCAATTTTTTGTGCCCAATGAGTCTTTTCAATCTCTAATCCTTTAGTCTTGCAATCATCAAGTATAGTGTGATTAAAATTTCCTGCAACTACTTTTTGATTATAATCATTTAAGGTCTGCTTTAATATTATCTCATCTAATTTTAGTTTTTTTGCCAAATCAGAGATACTCTCTGCTATGATAGGAGGAAATAATGAGGGCATATATTTATCCAGCACTTTGGAATCTGTGATTGAATAAGCAATTTCTTCAGGTTGATTGGCTACTAATCTTCCCCAAATCGCATATCTTTTGGGCCAAAAATCCTCACCTTCATCATAAAATCTTTTTGCATTTTTATTGACAACAATACCCAAAGACACACAATCTACCCTAGATACTATCCCTCCATCATATTTGGGGGCTCTCGCATCAATAGCAACCATATGCCCTTGTGTAGGGCTTCCTAAAATTTTAGCCCCTTCTTTAATCAAAGCCTTCAGCATAAGCCCTTGATTATATTTAGTGCCTCTGATGAGAAAATTATCTGCCTTTTGCCCCCAAGCCTCTTTGAGCCAATCAAGATTAGATTCAAATCCACCGGAAGCCACAATATAAGTTTTTGCCCTCCATTGGCTGACTTTATTAACTATTTTGTCTTTAACTAAAATATATTTGCATTCATCTTCTTGAATATGTAAATCTATGGCTTCATGTTCATAAAAAATTTTAATACCTAATTGTTCTGCTCTTTTGTAATAAGCATTTAATAATGCTTTCCCGCCACCTAAGAAAAAAGCATTTGTCCTTCCAAGCTGCAAAGTCCCTCCAAGACTAGGTTGAAATCGTACACCATGAGATTTTGCCCATTGAATAATTTGAGGAGTTTGAGAAATTACAAAACGAGCATATTCTTCATTGGTTTCTCCACCACTCACACGCCAAACATCTTCCCAAAATTCATCCTCGCTATAACTATCACTCAAAACATCTGTAGGCTGAATATGCATTGAGCGAAGATTTCTGGTATGTTGAGAATTTCCCCCTCGCCAATCTTTTGGAGAAGTCTCCAATACAATCACATTTTGATGATTTTCTCTTGCGCAAAGCGCAGCACAAAGCGCAGCATTTCCCCCACCTATTATCAAAACATCGCAACTAAAATCCTCCATTATCTATCCTTTATTCTAAAACAATATTGTCTTAAAACTTCAGATTAAAGATTAGTCTTTTTTAGCTTAATGTATTCTTTTGTATTCAAAAAAATACATTCATTTAAAATTAAATATTTATGCTCTACTTTGATGTATCCCTCCTTTTTTAAATAAAACCAAAGTTGCGAACAAGCTACACAAAGCTGCAACACTTAGCCAAATTCCCGGCATAGCATTATTGTTTGTAATATGGATAAGATAAGTGGAAATTGCAGGGGTAAAACCTCCAAAAATAGCTACAGCTATTGAATAAGAAAGTGAAAAACCTAATGCCCTTACCTGTGGAGGCATAACTTCAGAAAGACCTACAACCATTGCTCCATTGTAACTTCCAAAAATAAAACTAAACCACAATTCTACAAGCACAAGATTGCCAAAACTAACATGGTGAACCAAAAAATACATTATTGGATAGGCACTCACAAAATTTAATATTGTAATTGCAACCAATATAGGCTTACGTCCAATTTTATCACTTAAAGCCCCCATAATAGGAAGCCAAAAAAGATTGCTTAAGCCTACAATAGCGGTTACAATAAAACTATCCAACCTGGAAAGATGTAATATCTTATTGGCAAAAGTAGGTGTATAAGCGGTGATAAAATAAAAAGTAACTGTTGTCATCATTACAAATAAACTTCCCAAAATTACCACTTGCCAATTTTCAATCATATTTTTAAGCATAGCTACAAATTTTTTGGGAGCTTGATGTGCTCTTGCCTTAAATTCAGGTGTTTCATCTAATGTGCGTCTGATAATAAATAAAAAAGGAACAACCAAACAACCAAAGATAAAAGGAATTCTCCAACCCCATAAACTGACTACTAAATCACCTAAATAATAATGCAAAACAACTCCAAAAATACCTGCCACAAGTGTTGCAACTTGCTGAGAAGCACTTTGCCAAGAAACATAAAAACCTCTTTTATTTTTAGGCGCTATTTCTGCAAGATATACGCTAGCTCCCCCAATCTCAGCGCCTGCGCTAAATCCTTGCAAAAGTCTTCCAAATACAATAAGAATAGGAGCAAAAATGCCAATTTGTTCGTATCCGGGAGATGCAGCAATACTCAATGTCCCAATTGCCATCAATCCAAGTGTAATTAAAAGTCCTTTTCTGCGACCATGCTTATCCATATAACTCCCAAGAACAATCGCACCAATAGGACGCATCAAAAACCCTACCCCAAAAGCCATGAAACTCATCATAATGGAGGCAAAATCACTATGTGAGGGAAAAAATACTTGAGCAATAAAACTTGCATAAAACCCATAAACAGCAAAATCATACATTTCCAAAAAATTGCCACTTGAAACTTGAAAAATTGCTTTTGCATCTTTGATAGCTTTGCTTTGAAACTTACTCATAAAAACTCCTAATTTATTGCGTTGGTTTTTTGTATAATAGCTTTATTACTTTTATATGTTTTAGCTTAAAGGATTCTTTAAAATAAAAAAATACACCTTTACTATCGTTATATTTTTACATTTTTACAAAAATACGAATCAACAAGCTAAAAAAATATATTACAAAAGAATATTAATTAAAATCAAGGATATTAATGAGCCAAAATACTACCAATTCCGGAAAACAGGTTTATCAATACATCATTGAATCTATCAAAAATGCAACCATGCCTCCCGGTTTTCGTATTAAAGAAAATGATTTGGTCAAAAATACAGGATTAAGCAGGACCCCCATAAGAGAAGCAATCAGCATATTAATCAATGAAGGGCTTATCACCAACGATCAAAAAAGAGGACTTATCATTACTGAACTTGATCAAAGCATGATTGCCCAACTCTATGAAATGCGTGAAGTCCTGGAGGGAGCTGCTGCAAGGTTAGCTGCTCAACATGCTTCTGATGTAGAAATTGGTATTTTAGAAAATATCCTTACAAAACAATCTCAACTCAATACTTTAGAAGAGATTATCAAAAATAACAAAATTTTTCATAACACACTTTATCAATGTGCTCACAATAAATTTCTTTTAAAAACGATTCAGGAAATAGAAAATTCTCTATTACTGCTAGGGACAACAACGCTTAGCTATCCGGATAGACAACTTCAATCCCATCAAGAACATCTCCAAATACTCAATGCACTCAAAAATAGAGACTCAAAAAAGGCTAAAGAATTTGCACAAATCCACATCAAAGAAGCCTATAAAATACGCCTAAATAGATTTTTAATCGAAAGAATTGATTTTTAAGTATTTTTATGTCTAAATTATAAAATTTAAATTAAAAGAGATTTTATGCAATTTATACAATCAAAAATTAAAAGAGATCATTTATTTTTTATTTTATGCTTGTGTGGTGTGATTTTTATTGGCGGATGCACAAGTTATCAAAAAAATCTTAATACTTTTGATAAGCTTTATTATGAAAAAAATCAACAAAAAGCCTATGCTTTTTCAAAAAAATTTATTAAAAAAAATGATTTGTTATGGGAAATCCAAAATGGTGTGAGCGCTTATATGGTGGGCGAGTATAAAGAATCTATAGCTACCCTCAACCAAGCAGAAGCCACGCTGAATAAAAATTATGAAGCAGGGATTTTTTCATCTGCAACCTCTAATATTGGGGCTACACTTATTAATGATAATGTCAAAAGTTATAAAGGCTATATTTATGAAGGGGTGCTTATTAACTATTATAAAGCATTAGATTCTTTGCTTATGGGAGACAACGCATTAGCCAGAGTAGAATTTAATCGTGCTAATGACAGACAAAGACGCGCCAAAGAATACTATCAAAAAGAAATCAAAAAAGCTCTTGAAGCTCAGAATGAACAAGATAAGCAAAAAGATGCCAAATTTCTTTCCGGAAATAAAACCCAAAGCCAAGTAGATAATATTCTTAACACCAAATATTCTAACTTAAAGAACTTTCAAGCTTATGATGGTTTCGTCAATCCTCTTGTATCTTATGTTTCCGGACTTTATTTTTCTTTGGAGGGAGATAGTAAGGGGATTGATTTGCTCAAACAAGCCTATGGGATTAATCACTCTAAGTTTGTTGGCGAAGATATTATTTTATTTCAAGACCATCAAGTTGATCAAAACAAATACACATGGGTAATTATTGAAGATGGAAAAGCTGCGTTCAAAGAAGAATTCAGTCTTGAGCTTCCTTTGGTTTTAAATGATAAAGTCTATTATTTTGGTATTGCTTTGCCTCAAATCATAGAAGGAGTTGATTTTTATCATACTTTTAATCTCAAGTCTCCATCAAAAATTACGGACTTTGAAGAAATTTCACTTTTTGACGGAGTCATCACCAATGAATTTTCCAAACAACTTCCCTACATTCTTACTCGATCGATTATTTCAACAGCTTATAAAACCTTTATGCAAATTTTATTAAATGAAAATCTAGGGACAATTGCAGGGATTATGGGGGCGATATTTTCTGTGGCTACAACGGCAGCAGATACGAGAATCACCACAGTCTTTCCCCATAAAATTTGGCTAAGCAGAATGCAAAATCACGAAAATGAAGACAAAATTACTCTCCAAGCTGATGGAAAAAATATCTTCGAATTTGAGTTTGCAAATTGTCCAAATGCTTCGGCTAAGTCAGATATTACTCAGCCTAACAAGATAAAAAATAAAACCCAAAGCGATAAAATTTGCAAAAATACAAATAATCTTATCTATCTAAGAACCACAAAAAATAATATAATATATAAATTACTTATTGGAGAAAAACAATGAATTCTAAGTTAATAATGATGATTATTTTGGGAATTTTCGTTCTATCAGGATGTGCTAATAACGTCAAATATATTGACTCAAAAAATTCCAAAGAATACACAAGCACTTCTTTAGATCTTCATGATATTCAAACAGCTGCAACTCAAAGTGTGCAATCCTTACTTCAAAGTCAGTATGTCAAAAATCTTGCCACAGAGAAAAAACCAAAAGTTTTAGCTATTTCTGATGTTGTCAATGACACTATGCAAAACTTCAGCACAGAGGAATTGACACGAAAGATAACTCGTGATATGAGAAATAGTGGGAAGTTTATTCTGACTATGGCAATTTCCGGAAGTGGAGGAAGCACAGATAAAATGATACAACAAGCTAGAGAAACTAGAAACAATAGTGAGTTTAATCAATACAGCGTCCAAGAAAAAGGCACTTTGATAGCTCCTGAGCTTTCTTTGTCCGGAAAAATTATCCAAAAAAATACTAAAATTGGCTCTAAGCAACGTATAGATTATTATTTTCTCCTTTCTCTCACAGATATTAAAACAGGGCTTGTGGTTTGGGATGATGAAGTCAATATCATCAAATTAGGCAAAAACAAATCAGTAGCTTGGTAGCTCATGGGAAAAAACATAGTCTTTTTGTGTGGGGTTTTGTTTTTGAGTGGTTGTTTCAGCGCTACTCAAGTCTCTACCCCTCCTCAATGGTTTTTGGACATTCCTAAGGATAAGACTTACCTTTATGGCAATGGAAATGCCAAAACTCTTGAAGAATCCAAAAAAAGTGCCCTCAATGATCTCGCCTCTAAAATCAAAATCAAAATCAGTTCTGATACTTCTATCACCAATACTCAGGATAATGATAATCAAAACACGCAAGTATCTCAAAATATTCATTTATCTTTAGATACCATAGAACTTGAAAATGTTATTTTAGTCCATAGTGAATATAAAAATAAACAGTATTATGCTCAAATTAAAATATCCAAAAGTACCCTTAGTCAAACTTTGCAAAATAAATACAAGGCTCTTTATGCCAAGCTCCCCTCCTTGGATCCTCAAAAATGTAGCTCTATTTCCCTCAAAGACAAGAATACCCTAGAGTCTCTTATAAATGAACTTACTTCCCTGTCTCAGAGCATAAAGGTGCTCAATCCTCTTATCCAAATTCAATCTCTTCAAAGATATGAGGATATTTTTAAGCAAAACACTCCTTTGGCAAAAGCCCGTATCATCTTTTCTCCTCAAAGTGATGCCCAAAGTGTCGCCATACTCAATGGAGAATATGCAAAATTTATTAAAAATACCCATGAAAATAATACCCATACAATCTACAACCAAGTCTTCATCAAAACGCAAGAAAATAAAATAGAAATCTCGTTATTGGCTGATTTTAGAGATTGTCAAGACAAGACTATTTTTTATATCAATATACATGCTATCCAAAACAACAAAGAAGATGCACTCAATCGTCTAAAAGTTTTGCTTTATAAAAAACTTCAAGATTATGCGAATGACCAAGAAAATGCAATCCCCGGAATCTATTAGCATTATCTAAAATCTCCTTTAGCAATCATATTGATAAATTCGTTTCCAGAGTCTTTTATCTGATACATTTTGCCAATTCTTTTTTGCATCACTTGCCTCTCATAATCTTGCTACAATAATAATATCTATATCAATATATATTTTATTAACTTAACTATTTATTCTTTAAGTATTTTCTATATTTACCATTAATTTTATTACTAAGACCTAACTTCTATGAGAAATAGGGGAAAGGCAATCTTTTTCTCAGGCATCCGGCAAAACAGATGTGAGGATATTTTTGAAAATAGAGCTAGGGATATATTCATTATGCACAAAAACTATGTGAGTTATTACGAAAATACTTAATAATAAAAGCTTGTAGCAATTTTTAATTTGTTTTTAGGCGCAAGGATTAGAATAAAGCGCCACGCTATTGACTTGAATTTCAAAGCCCCTTTATTTAATCAAAATTTAAAAAGATGAATATGAAAAAATCAAATCTTATGATGATATAAACACTATACTAAGCTACTCTTATTTCTTTATCCCTAGTTTTTTTAAAACTTAAGTAAAAAATAAAGAAACTTATTGAAAATTATCTAATATTAAATATTTTTCCCATCTCACCTCTTCTTTAGTTATGGGTTTATACACCGGTAAAGATCAAGATGTTACAGCAAAAATATTTTAAAAACCGGGGTGATTTTTAACACCTTATCTAAGCATAAAAAATTATATTTCAGCCCTTAATAATTTATTTTTCAATTAAAAGAAATGAAAAATAAAAAATCAAAGGATGCGCACATTTATGAACGCAATGTATAAGCGATAGGTATTTTAATCCTTACTCTTTGTTTGGGCAGAGGAAAATCTTTGGAAGCAGCCACAACTGCCTTTAAAGCACTATCATTGAGGATTTGACCTGCGGTGCTTTGAATAATTTTTAATCCTTCAAGCTTCCCATCCATATTTAAAATAAATTCAACTAAAACTTCTCCTTCTAAACCTCTAATTCTAGCTATCCTAGGGTATTTATTTTTTTTGCTGATAGCTGTTTGAATTTTTGCCAAAAATTCATCACTTACCCCTTCATTATAAGCCATTGATTCGGCTTGAGCTCCTTCTGAAGTGGTATTTGAAGTATCTTCTTTTTCATCATCTTTAGTATCAGGAACTTCGGTAATCTCTTCTTGAGGTGTAGGCTGTTTTTCTTCTATTGGTTTAGTTTTTTTAGGTTTGGGTTTAGGTTTGGGCTTAGGTTTGGGTTTTGGTTTGGGGGCAGTGGTAGAGTGTTTTTTTTGCACAGCCGAAGTATTGATGCTTGCCAAACTCATTGTAACTCTATTTTCTCCATTTTGTTTTAACTGCGTGCTTTTAAAAGTTACGAAAATAAAAGCAAGCACGCCTAAATGGATGACCGCGGATATAAAAAACCCAACTTTATTAGGAGATTTAATTTGTTTTTGTAGATATGGCAAAATTTTCATGATTTTTTTCCTTGAGCAAATCAATAATTTTGACAAATGTCTCAAATTTAGAGTCTTTATCACTTTTAAGCTCAATAAGAGTTTTGGAATCAGTATTATTAATCATAGTTTTAAGTTCTTCCAGAGTTTGAGGCTTGTCATCTACATAAATTACATTATTGGCATCAACAATGATAGAAACTTTTTTATCATTGTTTTGTTTTTGTGCAGAATCAGCCTCCGGCAAATCAATAGCTATTTTACCTTGTGCAATAAAAGTAGATACACTCAAAACAATCGCCAATAAAACAAGCATAATGTCAATAAAAGGAACAATGTTTAATCCCTCGCCTCTTTTAATTTTCATTTTTTTGCCGCCTTATAGCGATTAATAAATACATCTGCCTTACGCAACAAAGCATTATAAATCATTAAAGTAGGGATAGCTACAACCAACCCTGCTGCTGTTGCCTTAAGCGCCAATGATAAACCAATCATAATTGTTTTGACATCCATTCCTCCGCTCATTCCCATCTCATAAAATGTAATCATAATCCCGACTACTGTTCCCAAAAGTCCTATATAAGGCGCATTCGAATAAATAATATAAAGTGTTGTAAGATTTTTGGTTAAATCTTCTTCTGCAAAATTTTCATCTTCATATTTACTCGGATCAAAACGCCGATAAAATAAAACACGCTCTATTGTAAACCAAACTACTAAAAAACTCATCAAACCAAGTATCGCAAAAATGATGTGATCAATATGTTGCTTAAGAAATTCCATTATCATTTATCTAGACTCCTGTACTAAATTTTATACGGTATTCTACCACTTTAAGAATAATTGTCAATATTAATAAAAAATATTTTTAAACCAAATTTATCTATAGATTTATATAGATTTTGAAAAATAATTAAATAAAATATATTTAAATACCTTAAAATAAAAATAAATATGAAGTAATCTATATTATAATTAAAGATATTTTTTTGAATATATTTTCAAATTTTAAAAAAATAAAAATAAATATGAATTAAAATATATTAAAAATAAAAATTTCAATTATTTAGTTATTAATAAATTATTACTATTAAGCTTATTTTTTATATGTAGCAACCTATTTTTTGTATTATTGTTATAAAACTTTAACTTGAAATTAGTGGGATAATTTTAAGGATATTTTAAAGCTATAGTTTTATTTGAAACTTTATATTTAAGGATAAGGATATATCCGGATCCATAATTTACAAAAATCTCGGTAATAGATTTATTAGGTAATATAATATTTTTATCATAAATAATTACTTCTAATTAAGAATATTTTATCCGATAGAAATATTATCAGTTAAGCTCTAAATGCCGGATTTTAAATCAAAATAAAATTTTGAAACCTCCAAATCTCTTTATAATTGTATAATTTATTTATTTTTAAAATAAAAATTCTTATTCCCCAATTTTCAATCTTCCTAAAAATTATTTTTTGCCAATTCAATAATCTATTCTTTCTCGTAAAATAAATAAAGATAACAAGAAATCAAATTGATAATCTGATTTCTTGTTATCTTATGAAGATTTGAAATTCATTAACTATCTTATAAAACCTTATTTTGCGTAAGTATTTTTTTAAAAACATATATTTTTAGAGATTCTTAAAGAAACTTTGATAAAATCATAATTAGTAAAAATTTTTAAAAGACCAAAGACTATGCAAAAAGATCAAGATTTTACCATAAGATTTTCAGTATCACTCCAACAAAACCTTCTGGATGAACTGGATAATCGCATCATAAAAAATGGGTATTCTTCGCGTTCTGAGCTTGTGCGAGATATGATTCGAGAAAAGCTTGTTGAAGAAAGTTGGGACATGCAAACATCAGATAATTATGATCAAAATAGCATTGCTGTGCTTGTTATCGTTTATGATCACCATCAAAGAGAGCTTAACCAAAGAATGATAGATGTCCAACACAACAGCCATACAACGATTTTATGTAATACGCATATCCATATTGATTCTCACAATTGTCTGGAAACGATTATCCTGAGAGGCACTCCTATTGAAATCCAAAAACTAAGTCTTGAAGTTGGAGGACTTAAGGGCGTTAAATTTGCCAAACTTACTAAAACTTCAAGTTTTAATAAAGATGAATAGCCAAATGAAACTTGCCATCTATGGTGGAAGCTTTGATCCTCCTCATATTGCACATCTTCAAATCATTCAAACCGCCCTTGAAAATCTTGAAATCGATCGTTTAATTGTTATCGTGGCTTACCAAAATCCCTTTAAAAAACCTTGTTTATTCGAAGCAAATAAACGCTATGAATGGATGAAACAATTAAATAAAAATCTTGCCAAAGTAGAAGTAAGCGATATAGAAATCCTCCAAAAAAAACCTATTCCAAGCATTGAAAGTGTTTTGAATATCCAAAATCATTTTCATCCCAAAAAAATTTTTTTTATTTTAGGAGAAGACAATCTTATCTCTTTGCCCAAATGGCATCGTTATAATGAATTAAAAAATCTCGTAGAGTTTGTATTGATTGAACGAGAAGGGTATAATCAAAATGATGAAAATCAAAATCTCTATAAACTTTCATTACCTTATTTGAGGTATAAAATTTCATCAACACAAATCCGCCAAAAACTTTCTCTCAACGAGTTACCGGAAGATTTGCCCGATGAAATAAGAGCTGAAGTATTACAATCATACAAGGAGTTTTATTGATACCTATTCAAGACATGAAACAAAAAACACAAAAAATTATTAGTTTGCTTGATGAAAAAAAAGCCGAAGATATAGCAACATTTGACCTTAAAGGCAAAGATTATATTGTCGAATGTGTCATAATAGCCACTGCAATGGCAGGCAAACATGCCTATGCTTTATTAGACATGCTAAAAACTGAACTTAAGCCCTTAGGTGAAGTATTTTATAGCACTGATGAAGAAAGCGAGGATTGGTTAATAGCTGATTTGGGTGATGTGATGATACATATTTTTACTCAAAATCATCGTAAAAAATTCAATTTAGAAGAATTTCTTACCCAAATAAATGAACAAAAATCACTACAAATATGAGAATCGATCTTCACAACCACACAACACTTTGCAATCATGCCTCCGGATCTGTAGATGAATACATCCTAAAAGCAATTGATTTGGGGATTGATATTTATGGATTTTCTTGTCATGCTCCTATGAAGTTTGATACTCAATATAGAATGAAACTCGAAACATTAAATCAATATTGTCAAACAATCCAAAAAGTAAAACAAAAATATCAAGATAAAATTGAAATTTTGCTTGGTCTGGAAGTAGATTTTATCTCCGGAAGAGAAAATCTGATTGAAAAAAGTGTTCTGGAATCTAAAACAGATTATTTGATTGGTTCAGTACATTTTTTAGACCAATGGGGTTTTGATAACCCTGAATTTATGGGGGAATACGCCAAAAGAGATATGCAAGAGTGTTGGAAACTTTATTTAGATGCAATTACAAAAATGGCACAAAGCAAACTTTTTCAGATTGTAGGACATTTTGATTTGTTAAAAATTTTTGGAAATCATCCACAGCCCTCAGTATTCCCATATATACAAAAAGCTCTTGAGGCTATCAGAGACAATCAAATGGCACTTGAAATCAACGGAGCAGGTTTGGCAAAACCCGTTAAAGAACAATATCCTTCCGATCAAATTATAAGCTTAGCAAAAAATCTTGAAATCCCTATCACCTTTGGTAGCGATGCACATTCAGTGGAACAAGTAGGTTTTGGTTACCAACAATGTGTGTCTATAGCAAAAAAATCCGGTTATAAGAATGCTGTATTTTTTAGAAATAAAATCCCGCATTTTACCGCCCTGTGATAGGCTATTTTAAATAAATAGTAAAATATTAAGATAATTTTTTGTTTATATTTGTAACACTGACAATTATTTTTTAGTTCATTAGACAATATCTTGGTTTATTTTTAATCATTTTAAGAATACAATTCCACCAACAAACAAACTTTCAATTTTTAGGAATAACAAATGGAAAATCCTATGCTCCTCCATCCATACTTTGGAGTCTTTATTTTACTTATTTTTACTTTTTTAGCCTTCAATACAACCTTAAGAATCCAACGTTTTATCAGTAGAAAACTGGCTGATAAAAAAAATGAAAAGCTTAAACTGGCTCCCTATGAATGCGGTCCCCTACCCCTCAAACAACAAAATAAAATCTCACATCAATTTTATATTATGGCAATGCTATTTATTCTTTTTGATGTAGAAGTTATCTTTATGTTCCCTTGGGCAGTGGATTTTAAGGCATTAGGTATGTTTGGTTTTATTGAAATGCTTAGTTTTATTATATTTTTAAGTATCGGTTTTATTTATGCTTGGAAAAGAGGAGCCCTATCATGGCACGACATGAAGTAAATTATTTGAAAAATTCCGGAATTCCCATTGCTCTTACGACAATAGATAGCCTATTAAATTGGGGTAGAAGCAACTCATTGTGGCCATTAACTTATGGACTTGCATGTTGTGCGATTGAGATGATGGCAGCAGGAGGTTCAAGATTTGATTTTGACAGATTTGGGACAATTTTTCGCGCTTCCCCCAGACAATCAGATGTGATGATTATTGCCGGGACAGTAACTAAAAAACATGCAGAATTTACCAGAAGGCTCTATGATCAAATGCCTGAACCCAAATGGGTTATCTCAATGGGAAGTTGTGCAAATACAGGAGGCATGTTTAATACCTATGCAACTGTTCAAGGAGTCGATAGGATTATCCCTGTAGATATTTATCTTCCGGGGTGTGCTCCACGCCCGGAGACACTTCAATATGCCCTGATGGTGTTGCAAAAAAAAATTCGCAAACAAAAAGCATTTAAAAAAACTCCTCCAAAACGATTAGTATAAGGATAATCTATGGTTAGACAAAATAAAACCGGACTGGATATTCAAAAAAAAGCTTACCATACAGATAAATTCTATCGCCCCAAAGAAATATTCAAACACTCAATTATTGGTACGCCTTATGAAGTGATTTTTAATCACTTGAGTTATGAACATAAAATTTATGAATCTTATATAGAGTTAGGCACAGCAGTATTTTGGATAGAAAAATCAGATTTACTCCCTATCGTTAAGATAGTTAAATCATTAGGGTATGAAATATTAAGCGAAATGAGTGCAATTGATATGCTCGAATTAAAAGGACAATTTGAAATGTTTTATCAATTTTTATCTACCCATTCAAATAATACTGATAAAAGACGTATTCGAATTAAATGTATTTTAACCCCTAATGAAAGTATAGAATCTATTAGCGGAGAATTTAGATGCGCCTTATGGAGTGAAAGAGAAACATACGATATGTTAGGAATTATTTTTGAACACCACCCTCACTTAAGAAGAATTCTAATGCCTCAAGATTGGGTCGGGCATCCTCTACTTAAATCCTATCCTCTAAAAGGAGATGAGAGTGCCTCATGGTATGAAGTAGATAAAATTTTTGGCAAACAATACCGCTCTATCATAGGACCTGAGCAAAGAGATAGTGCTAGGGTTGATGAGAAAGATACTTTCAATTTTGCCAGGATTGGACATGAAATAGAAAAAGGAGGGCAAACCCCACCTGTCTTAGAAAAACAAAAATCCCAAAAAGCTTTATTTGTAAAAAATCTGGATCCTTCATTATCTAAAGTATTGAAAGAGAGATTGTAATGACACAAAACTATACCAAACTCACACCCCAATTTGAAAATATTATTTTTGAGCAAGATGATCAAAAAATGATTATTAATCTGGGACCACAACATCCCTCTTCTCATGGGCAACTAAGATTAATTTTAGAGCTTGATGGTGAAAAAGTCATCAAAGCAACCCCTGATATTGGTTATTTGCATCGAGGCATTGAAAAGCTTGCCGAAAATATGATTTATAATGAATTCATGCCAACTACAGATAGGCTTGATTATACTTCTGCCACAAGCAATAATTATGCTTTTGCATATGGCGTAGAAACTCTTCTTGATATAACAATTCCTCGTAGGGCACAAGTAATTCGAACAATGCTTTTAGAACTTAATCGTATCATTTCTCATTTGATGTTTGTCGCTGTACACGCTATGGATGTGGGCGCACTTTCTATGTTTTTGTATTGTTTCAAAACACGAGAATATGGTCTGGATTTAATGGAAGATTATTGTGGGGCAAGATTAACACATAATGCTATCCGTATTGGTGGTGTTCCTCTTGACTTACCTCTTCACTGGTGTGAAAATCTCAAAAATTTTATTCGCCAAACACAAGAAAGTATCCTTCTTATTGAAGGCTTGCTTGATAAAAATCGTATTTGGAGAGCAAGGCTTGAAAATGTTGGTAAAATCTCCCAAGAAATGGCTAAATCATGGGGATTAAGTGGGATTATGCTACGATCTGCGGGCATTGCCTATGACATTCGCAAAGAAGAGCCTTATGAGCTCTATAATGAATTAGATTTTGATATTCCTATCACTGATAGTGGAGATTGTTATGGCAGATATCGTCTTTATATGCTAGAAATAAGAGAATCTATTAAAATTCTGGAACAACTCATTAAAATGTATCCTCAAACAGATTCTAATCTCATGGCAAAAGCTCCTGATTATATCTCTTCTCCCAAAGAAGATATTATGACACAAAATTATGCGCTTATGCAACATTTTGTCCTTGTAACTCAAGGAATGAGACCCCCTAAGGGCGAAGTTTATGCCCCGACAGAATCCCCCAAAGGAGAGCTTGGATTTTTCATCAATTCACAAGGAAACCCCTACCCTCATCGTGTCAAAATTAAAACTCCAAGTTTTTATCATATAGGACTTTTAGAAGATTTGCTTATTGGGCATTATCTTCCTGATGTCATTACAATCATTGGATCAACCAATGCGGTTTTTGGAGAGGTGGATAGATGAAACGATTTGATTTGAGAAATTTAAAAGATGATTTTTACAAACGACTTGGAGAATTGATTGATGAGGAATTACAAAATGAAGAAGTAGGGATTTTTATTTTTGAATTAGGTAATTTTGAAAATGTCCAAAAAAGTGCAGATTTTATCAAAAATCGTGGAGATGAGCTTATGAATTCCATCCGGTTCAATCAAGTTGATTGGACATTGGTAGTTAAAAAAGGGAGTTAAGTTATGTATCCTTTTATCCCTTATTCCATCCCTACTCAAGATTTTCCTAATAGTCTTGATGCCAATAAACTAAAGGCATTTATAGGTTGGGATGGGGTAGTTGTGTTTGATGAGAATACAGATATTTTGGATTTGCTTAAAAACTATGCCTTACAATACCAATGTTATGCAGAAGCGTGCGGAAGATGTACTCCCGGAAAATATGGGGGAAAAATCCTTTATGAATTACTAGATAAAATTCAGAGTCATTCACAAAACCCCAATGAAGATATCCAACATCTGGAAGAAGTGTGTAGATTAATGATGAGTGCAAGCAAGTGTGAGATTGGAAAAACTACTCCTAAGCCAATTTTACAAATTTTACACTCGCAAAAAGAAGTTTTTTTAAATCCAAAAAAAACTCAAAAAAATCAACATTATATTTCTAAAATTACCGCTCCTTGTACAGATGCCTGTCCTTCTCATGTCAATATTCCCGGGTATATTGAGGGTGTTAGGGATTTGTTATTTGGCGATTCTTTAAGTGCCACAAGAGGCTCTATGCCACTAGCTCAAGTGTGCGGGAGAGTATGCCCACATCCTTGTGAAAATGCTTGTCGGCGATTGATTCTTGATGAACCTATCAGTATCATGGAACTCAAACGAATTGGTGCAGATTATGAATATGATATGGGCTTACCTTATCAACATCCAAAAATTCCCAATACTCAAAAATCAAAAACACAAGTAGCTGTTATCGGCGCAGGTCCGGGAGGAATTAGCACAGCTTATTATTTAGCTCTGGAAGGTATTGAAGTAGATGTTTATGAAGCGCTTCCTGTTTTGGGAGGAGAAGTAGCCCTAGGAGTTCCGGATTATCGAATGCCTATTAATCACTACAATCATGATATAGATATGCTTAAAAATCTTGGAGTTAGATTTCATACCTCAACCCCTATGGATACACAATCAATGCTAAAACTTGAAACTTCTCACCAAGCCATTGTTTTAGCAACAGGCGCGCGTATTTCAAAAAAACTTGGCATACCCGATGAAAATCCCTCACTGGAGGGATATATCCCCGCTATTGAATTTATGGATGCAATAAACCTTGCTCAAAAATTCAACATCGGAGAATTACCAAATATTAAGGGTAAAGATATTGTGTGTGTTGGTGGAGGATTCACTTCCATGGACGTTGTAAGATGCGCGATAAGATTGGGAGCAAAATCTGTCAGAATGCTTTATCGCAGAGATGAGGCTATGATTATAAAAAACACTTCCGAAGAAGAATATAAAGAAAGCCTGGAAGAAGGAGTGGAATTTAATTTTCTTTGTGCCATTGAAAAAATTATTACCAAAGAGGGTAAGATTACTGCTATTAAAGTAGCTAAATTTGAACTCAAAAAAACCCCCTCTTCTCCTAGGGGTGAATTGATTAAAATCAATGAAGCTCCCTTGGAATTCCAATGTGATATTTTAATCCCTGCAGTTTCACAAATCCCTGATTTTTCTTATCTTCCCAAAGAATGGGGAATAGAGCTTAACAAATGGGGAACTCTTCAAACACGTGCAGGTACTTTTGATACAAATAAAAAAGGAGTTTTTGGTTGCGGGGATTGCGTAAGCGGTCCCCTTACTATTGTCAATGCCGTTGGGCAAGGAAGGCGTGTAGCAAGTGTCATCAAGCGTTATTTGGAAAATGGAATTATCACACTCAATGATGAAGAAAAAATGGAAGATTATCTCCATGAAATTGGTGTATTCAATCAAAAAGATTCCATTAGCGGTTGGAATAAAGGATTAAAACGATTTCAAAGCCAAAAAGCAACTCCTCAAGAAAGAAAACATAGCTTTATTGAAGTCAATCATGGACTCTCCAATCAAGATGCCCTACTTGAAGCTCAACGATGTATGCGATGTTATTATATTGCAATGGCGGTGATATAATGGAACTCTATATCAATGATCAAAAACTTTCCTTCGATGCAGGACAAAGTATTCTTGAAGTCGCCAGAAAAAACAATATCTATATCCCCACTCTTTGCCATTTACCCAAACTTATCCCTGTAGGGGCATGTCGGATGTGTATTGTAGAAGAAGACAATGGCAATATTATTGCTTCTTGCAAGAGTCCGGCTACACAAGGGATTCGAGTTTATACCAATACTCAAAAACTACAAAAATATCGTCAAGAAATTATGAAATTCTTATGTATTAACCATCCATTAGAATGCGGGGTATGCGATAAAAGTGGTGAGTGCGAATTACAAGACAAAGTCTTGGAAACAAAAATACCCTTTCAAACCTTTGGAGCGCTTCAACGTAATGATGATTTTCTTGTTTTTAAAAACAAAATCTATGATGAAAGTTTATGTATCATGTGCGAACGTTGTGCAAGGGCTTGTAACCAAATCGTAGGGAATAATTATTTAAAAGTAGTCTCCGGAGGGTATAATTCAAAAATTAGTATTCATGAAAATCATTATTGTGAAGATTGTGATGAGTGTGTCAGTGTATGCCCAACAGGAGCGATGATCTCCCAAAGATTTCAATATAATTCCAATGCATGGGAACTTGAAAAAACTCCAAGTGCTTGTCTTAATTGTGCCATGGGGTGTTATATTGTCTATGAAGGAAAAAATACGCAACAAAATACCCATTTAAATAAAAACAAAAAAGTTTATAGGAGCACAACACAGATGGATTTCGCTCAATTATGTCATTCAGGAAGACATAACTTTGTCAATGCTCCTATTTGCAAAAAAGATGAATCTCAATTGCACAAAGCTGTTGAAGCATTTCAAAATGCGCAAGCCATTAGAATTAGCACACAAATTAGCAATGAGGAAGCCTATGTGCTTGCTTATCTTAAAGATAAATTACATCTTAAACTCTATTGCGAAGAAGCAAGGGGTTATCAAAATTTTATTTCCATACTCAAATCTACTTCAAAATCTCCTCTTCATAAGACAAAAGATGTGCTTAAAGAAAGTGATGTCTGTATGAGTTTGGCAAGTTTTATTTTTGATGAAATCCCCGTGCTTAAAAGTCAGATTATCCAAACAATAACCAAACAAAATACACGATATATTTGTCTCCATCCTATCCCTGATGAACGACTCCAAAAACATACTTATATCCAATATGAAGTCCAAACTGAATTAGGGGTTACAGCATTAATGCTGGCAAGTTTTCTTCAAGGCATACAATTGCCGGAAGAAATAAAAAATTTTATTGATAATCTTGATATAGGTTATTTAAGTTCAGAATCTAATATCGCAGAAGAAGAGCTTGAAAATTTAAGAGAAATTTTTAAACAATCTAAAAATCCTGTTTTATTTATAGGCTATGAATTATTTTATCATCAACACTCCCAACAAATTGCCTATATGTTAGGACTTATTGAAAAATATACTCCTATAAAAATCATTGTTCTTTCACCCTCAGGGAATGCTATAGGGATTTCTCTTATCTGCAATCTTGATGAAGACACTTGTGAAAATAAAGGTGTGATAGGGTATAAAACTCAAGGTGAATTTGTCTTAAATGAAGCCATTGAAGATATTATTTATGAACAAAATCAAGATTTCATTTTAAAATCTGATTTCACTCTTCCTTCGATGCTTCAACTAGAAGGCAGTATTGTGAATATAGACTATCAATTACTGCCTGTTAACCCATCTTTGCCTTATGAAGGTTATGATATTTGTGATATCGCTCAAAATTTTGGGATGCCGGAAACCTCTCTTATTGAATTCACACATAAATTACCTCCGGAAAAAGGTTTTAGACCTATTTTCTATGATGATCTAAAAAATTACTTTGACCAAAATGGCGCTGAACACAGAGGCTATTCTCTTCAAACCAAACCTTTTATCTCCAAAGAAATATCATTACACAAGATTGATTTTCTTCCTGAATCTAATGGTTCTATTTTATATATACCTAAATATTCAGGAAATTTTTTAGGGTTTGATATGCCCAAAATTCTAGGATCTAAGCAGTTTGGAATAGCCAACAAAATTTCTTCAAATCAAAAAATTTCTTGCATGTTTGGGAACAAAGAGTTTATTTGTGAATTTATTGAACAAGATTATCTGAAGGGAATGGTAGCGATTTTGCAAAGCGGTAAATATTTTGTTTTTAATGAAAAATATCCTTACGAAAAAATCACCCTTAAAGGTTGGAGTGAAAATGCCTGAAATAACTATAGATAATATAAAATTACAATATCAAGAAGGCGAGAGTATCCTTGAGATTGCTAGAAAAAATAATATTTATATCCCTGCTATTTGTTATCTCACAGGATGTTCTCCTACAGTTGCATGTAAAATGTGTATGGCAGAAGTTGATGGCAAGCGTGTTTATACTTGCAATACAAAAGCTAAAAATGGCTCTATTGTCCTAACTCAAACCCCTGAAATACTTGCTGAGAGAAAAGCAATCATGCAAACTTATAATGTCAATCATCCGCTGGAATGTGGGGTATGCGATAAAAGTGGCGAGTGTGAATTACAAGATATGACTTTGAGAACACAAGTAGATATACAGCCTTTTAGCGTTCAAGATAATGATAAAATAGGCTCCGCATGGGCACAAACTCAATATGATCCTAATCTTTGTATCATGTGTGAACGTTGCGTTACTACCTGCAAAGACAATATAGGAGAAACCAATTTAAAAGCTATTAAAACAGAATTAAGTGCCCCTGATAGTTTTAAAGATAGCATGCCCAAAGATCCTTATACTGTATGGAGTAGAAAACAAAAAGCCTTGATTGGTTTCATTGGTGAAAACCCTTGTTTTGATTGTGGGGAATGCATTTCTGTGTGTCCTGTAGGGGCATTGGGTTATAAAGACTTTAGCTACAAAGCAAATGCATGGGAATTGCAAAAAATAAGCTCGACATGCCAACATTGTGCAGCAGGATGTTACCTCAATTATGAAATCAGACATCAAGATATAGAAGGTGAAAAACAAAAAATTTATCGCATTAGCAATAATTTCAATCATAATCCAATTTGCGGTGCAGGAAGATTCGGATTTGATATTAGCTCAAGCATACAAGGAAGTAAAAATATCGCTCAAGCAATAAAAGCGCTACAAGAGGCAAAAGCAGTTCGTATTGGAGGAGATATTACCAATGAAGAAGCTTATATCATTGAAGGTTTGCGTCAAAAATTAGGCTTTAAACTTTATTGCGAAGAAACAAGAAATTTTCAAATATTTTCAAATATTTTGGCTCAAAAAAACATTTGTAGTCTCTTGGATATTAAAACTTCCGATCTCATTATTACTTTAGGTTCAAGTATCAAAACTGAAAATCCTCTTTTAAGATATGCTATCAACAATGCGCTTAAACTCAATAAAAATACTTCCTTAATCTATGCACACCCCATCAAAGATAATCTCATAGAAAGACTAGGAAGAAATATCCTCTCTATTCAATATATGCCTCAGTGCGATGAGATCATGCTGGGAGCAATCCTTTTGGCTTATGATCTCAACCCACAAAATACTCTATCACAAATCCAAGCAAGTAAAAAAATAATTTTCAAAACTCAAACTAAAGAAGTTAAAAAAACCATCCCTCA
This sequence comes from Helicobacter sp. 11S03491-1, assembly GCF_002272835.1. Classification (NCBI taxonomy): domain Bacteria; kingdom Pseudomonadati; phylum Campylobacterota; class Epsilonproteobacteria; order Campylobacterales; family Helicobacteraceae; genus Helicobacter; species Helicobacter sp. 11S03491-1. The sequence goes on along the minus strand of NZ_MLAO01000005.1, from coordinate 39,009 downwards.
AGAAGGCGAGGAAACATCTGGAGAAATTATTGAAAAAATTGAAGAAACGACACAATTACCATACTATGAATTGCTTGAACAAATAGGTGTTGATTATGAAAAATGGGACAATCTGAAAAAAATGCTCCAAGCTTCTTTATCCCCCATCTTATTAGTAGGACAAGATATTTATCAACACAAACAAGCAAAAAATATTGCTTGTTTGCTCGCATATCTGCAAGAGCAAACAAATCTTAAAATTATGCTTATTCCTCCTCATACCAACTCAGTAGGTATTTCTTTGATTTGCACACTCCAAGAAGACACAAGAGAAAATGAAGGAGTAGTAGGTATCCGTGCAAATGGAAGTTATTGCATTGATTCAGATAAAACCAACGCTCAAAGATTGCCCAAACAAAAAGTAGATTTTATTCTTCCTGCACACAACCAGCTTGAAGCCACCTTCACAAACTTTGAATACAAATTATTACCTCTAAAACCTGCACTTCCCTACCAAGGATATGATTTAAGTGATATTGCCCAAAGTTTTGGCTTTGAGGGTGAAAGCCTTATTGACTATACACATTTGCTCCCTGAAAATAAAGGCTATTTGAATATTTCTTATGAATACTTACAAAATTCTTATACTAGCGGGGGAGAAGACAAAAGAGGCTACCGGCTGACTCCTTTATTAAATTCGCTCCCCGGTCTTGAGATAAACCCCATAGAAGCCCTTACCCCAAAAACGTTCAATGCTTACCTCAAATATCCTCAAACCCAATTTTCATCCACAACTGCAGCGAGTGAAAATCTACAAACAAAAATTGGTATTTATACTTCCAAAACCAATCTTGAAACACTCAATCTCCATGAAGGAGATGAAATCTTGTTACAAAAAGATAATCTTTATCTTAATGGAAAAATTTATATTGACTATGATTTACAACAAGATATCTTTGTGGTTTCTCCATGTCTGGATAAAAATGGAATTTTTAAGCATAATATTTTTGAAAATTTAGTAATGAAGGAACATAGATGAGTGCATTTATCATCGAAACATTGATTAAAATTTTAATTGTTGTAGCTGTATTCTCATTTTTGGGTGGATTTGCTACCTATATAGAAAGAAAAGTATTGGCTTTTTTTCAACGCAGACTAGGTCCCAGTTATGTAGGACCTTATGGAATTTTGCAGCTTCTTGCTGATGGTATCAAACTCTTTACCAAAGAAGATGTCTTACCTCAAAATGCTAATAAATTTATTTTTAGTATTGCTCCAATTATTGCCATGATGAGCGCCCTTATTCCTATGGCAGTCATTCCTTTTTTTGGTGATTTCACTATCTTTGGCTATGAAGTTCATCCCATTATTTCAGATATAAATGTAGCTTTATTGTTTTTCTTGGCTGCAGGATCAGTAGGTATTTATGCCCCACTGCTTGCGGGTCTATCTTCAGGAAGCAAATACTCTCTTCTTGGTGCTGCAAGGGCAGCTATTCAACTTTTAAGTTTTGAAGTTGTAAGCACATTGACTATTTTAGCCCCCTTGATGATCGTGGGTTCTCTATCTTTAGTTCAAATCAATCATTATCAATCAGGAGGAGTTTTAAATTGGTTAGTTTTCAAACAACCTCTGGCTTTTGTTTTATTTTTAATAGCTAGTTATGCCGAACTCAACAGAACACCCTTTGATCTTCTTGAACATGAAGCTGAAATTGTTGCAGGCTATGTTACTGAATATAGTGGTCTCAAATGGGGAATGTTTTTTTTAGCTGAATATGCCCATCTCTTTGGTTTTTGTTTTGTAATATCTCTTATCTTTTTTGGTGGGTATAATCCCTTATGGTTTATTCCCGGAGGGGTTGCTATTATTTTAAAAGTTTGTTTTTTTGTATTTTTGGCTATGTGGGCTAGAGCAACTTTTCCACATGTCAGACCCGATCAGTTAATGCGCATGTGCTGGAAAATCATGATGCCTCTAGCACTAATAAATATCCTCATTACAAGCATTGTGATATTACTTTAAGGAAAAAAAATGGCAAAACAAAATTATAAATATATACGAACCACTCCTCAAATCACCTCTGTATCACAAAAATTCTTTGAGACTATCAAAACTACATGTGGATTAGAGTTATTTAAAGGACTTGCCTTAACACTCAAAGAATTTTTTAGTAAAAAAGTTACTGTGCGTTACCCCTTAGAAATACTGCCTTTAAGCCCAAGATATCGAGCAGTTCATAACCTTCAACGATTATTAGAATCCGGAGAAGAAAGATGTATCGGGTGTGGTTTGTGTGAGAAAATTTGCACAAGCAATTGTATTCGTATCATCACACATAAAGGCGAAGATGGGAGAAAAAAAATCGATAGCTATACAATCAATTTGGGACGTTGTATTTATTGTGGTTTGTGCGCTGAAGTATGTCCCGAACTGGCGATTGTTATGGGAAATCGCTTTGAGAATGCCAGCGAACAAAGGGCACATTTTGGAATTAAACAAGATTTCCTTAAAGACACTCAAGATGCAAAAAATCTAACCCAACAAGAATTTCAAGGATTTGGATCTATCAGCTTAGATGCAGATATCAAAATCAAAAAAACCCCTTTGGATTATTAGGAGAATTTTATGTTTGAAGTGATAGCTTTTTATTTTTTTGCTATTTTAAGTTTGGCGATGTTTTTAATTGTCATTACAACTAAAAATGTTTTATATGCCCTGACTGCTCTTTCAAGTGGCATGATCTTTATTTCAGCTTTTTTCTTCTTGCTTGGGGCTGAGTTTATGGGGGTTGTTCAGATTGCTGTATATGCCGGAGCTGTTGTTGTAATGTATGCTTTCGGAATGATGTTTTTTGATACTTCAAAAGATATTATCGAAACACATCGTCATCCAAAAACTCTTTATGTTCTTGTATTTGGGATTGCTATTATCCTTACGCTTATTTTTGGAGCCCCTATTGTCTCTCAAAATTTAACCCATATCCAACCCGAAACAACCCTGGCTATTACACAAAAAATGAATAATATTCAATTGGTTGGCTATATTTTATTTACCAAATATCTTATCCCTTTTGAAGTAGCTGCTATTATGCTTTTGTGCGCATTAGTAGGAGGTGTAGCTACAGGGCTTCGCAAGGTTCATTTTCCGGATTCACAACCGGAACAAACAAAGGAAATATTATGATTAGTCTTGGACATTATTTAGTTCTCGGTGCACTCATGTTTTGTATTGGCTTAGCAGGCATTTTAAGACGTAAAAATATCTTAATGCTATTTTTTTCTACAGAAATTATGCTTAATGCTATCAATATAGGTTTTGTAGCGATTGGAAGTTTCATAGGAGATATGAATGGACAAATGTTTGCGCTTTTTATTATCGCTATTGCTGCAAGCGAAGTGGCTATTGGACTTGGACTGGTTATTATGTGGTTCAAAAAATACAAAACTCTTGACATTGATAACCTCAATATCATGAAAGGCTAGGATATGCGTTTTTTATCTGATTCTCATTATATTTTTCTATTGTATTTAGTGATTTTTTGTCCTCTGATAGGTGCTATTTATGCAGGTTTTTGGGGAAATAAACAAAAATCTCTTCATGTTGGGTGGGTAAATTCTTTTTTGATTTTTTTATCATTTTTAGCCTCAGTCATTCTTTTTATAAGCGCAACTAATGGTGTAAAAATTAATGCCACTTTAATGGATTGGATGGTGTTGGGAGATTTTAAAACTCAATTTTCTTTTGTGTTAGATTCTATCAGCGCTATTATGATTTTTGTCGTTAGTCTTGTTTCTTTTTTGGTTCATCTTTATTCAATAGGATATATGGCAAATGATTCAGGCTATAATCGATATTTTAGTTATCTTTCGGGTTTTGTATTTTCGATGATGGTTCTTGTGATGAGTGATAATTTTTTAGGACTTTTTATTGGTTGGGAAGGAGTCGGACTTTGCTCATACCTACTGATTGGTTTTTGGTATATCAGGACAAGTGCAAATTCTGCTTCTATTGAAGCATTTGTGATTAATAGAATCGCCGACCTTGGAATGCTTCTTGGCATCATAATACTTTATTGGCTATTTGGGACTTTACGATATGATGAAATTTTTGACTCATTAGCAAACACAAATATCCCAAGCTTCTATCTGGGTGTTGCAGGATTTCTTTTATTCATAGGAGCAATGGGAAAATCAGCGCAATTTCCTCTACATACTTGGTTAGCAAATGCAATGGAAGGACCTACGCCTGTATCTGCCCTTATTCACGCTGCTACGATGGTAACAGCAGGTGTATATCTACTTATTCGAGCCAATCCAATCTATGATCTTATCCCTCATTTTGGCTATTTTGTTGCCTGCCTTGGAGCATTTGTAGCTATATTTGGTGCAAGTATGGCACTTGTAAATAAAGATCTTAAAAGGATTATTGCATATTCTACCTTATCTCAACTTGGCTATATGTTTGTGGCAGCAGGACTTGAAGTTTATTGGATTGCATTTTTTCATTTATTTACCCATGCTTTTTTTAAATCGCTTTTATTTTTAGGTGCAGGAAATGTCATGCATGCAATGGAAGACAAACTTGATATTACAAAAATGGGATCGCTTTTTAAACCTCTTAAAATTACAGCGATTTTTATGATTATTGCTTCTATGGCACTTTCAGGAATTTATCCATTTGCAGGATTTTTTTCCAAAGATAAGATTTTGGAAGCCTCATTTGGAATGGAACATTATTTTTTATGGTTACTTTTACTCATTGGAGCAGGCATGACAGCATTTTATAGTTTTAGATTGTTGATGTTGGTTTTCTTTGCACCAAAAAATCATTCGCTCCCTCACCCCCATGAAGCAAACTCATTGATGTTGTGGAGTATGTTTCCTTTAGCTTTATTGGCAATTATCGCAGGGTTTTTTGAAGAAAATTTTCTTCATTTTATAACTCAAAGCATCCCTCTTTCAAAAGAATTCCATGCTCCTGTTTGGTTGCTTATCATCATTACAACCGCTGTTGCAATCCTATCAGCCCTATATGCTGTTTATCGATATAAAAACGGCTATAAAGAATGCTCTGGAGGTTTTATCCACAAGCTTTTAACCAACCAATATTATATCCCGCAATTTTATAAAAAAGTTTTTATTACTCCTTATGGCATGATCGCTGAATTTTTATGGCAAAAAGTTGAAATAAAAATCATTGATGCAACCGTAGATAGTATTGGCAAATTCCTCATTTGGTTGAGTAAGATATTTCAATCTGTCCAAAATGGAAGTCTTACACAATCTTTGCGTTTGATGAGTTTTGGAGTTTTTATAATGCTTATTTTTGCAATTATTGAATTTTGGAGGTAAATAATGGAATATCTACTTAGTATTGTGATTTTTTTTCCCGCACTTGCTTCCATATTTGTTTTTATTATGGATAATAACGTCGCCAAGCCTTATGGTATCACGATTGGACTTATTGAGCTTATTTTAGTCATAGCATTATGGATGGGTTTTGATTATACTAATCCGAGTATGCAGTTTGAGAATATTTTTAGTCTTATTCCTGATTATGGTATTAATTACCATGTAGGGATTGATGGCATATCTTTATTTTTACTTCTCTTAAATGGTTTTATTATTTTTCTAGCTACTATCTATCTCAATCAACCCAATGATAAAAACCATCTTGTTGTTTGTTTGTTGCTTTTAGAAAGTATTTTAATGGGTGTATTTTCATCTTTAAATATGGTGTTATTTTATATTTTTTGGGAAATTTCGCTTATCCCCATTCTCTACATGATTGGCGCTTGGGGAAGTGGTGAAAAAATTTACGCAGCCCTTAAATTCTTTTTATATACTTTTGTAGCTTCTCTAATCATGTTTATAGGAATTTTATATTTTGGATATCTTTATTATATTGCAACAGGAAAATGGAGTTTTGATATTTTAGATTGGTATCATCTTGTATTGCCTTTTAATATGCAAATTTGGCTTTTCTTGGCATTTTTTATTAGTATTGCAGTTAAGATACCTATTTTTCCTTTTCATACGTGGCTTCCTCACGCCTATGGAGATGCTCCAACATTAGGATCGGTTGTCCTCGCAGCAGTATTGCTAAAAATGGGGACTTATGCCTTGGTAAGATTTTCTCTACCTCTATTTCCTGATGCAAGTTTTGCGCTCGTAATTCCGGTAGCGATTTTGGCATTATTTATGGTAATTTATGGAGGGTTGCTTGCTTTTGCTCAAAAAGACATGAAACAAGTCGTTGCTTATAGTTCAATTTCTCACATGGGTGTAGCAGTCATGGGTATTTTTGCCATTAATCTTGAAGGGATAGGCGGTTCTGTATTTGCAATGGTGGGGCATGGTATTGTTAGTGGAGCATTATTCATGCTGGTAGGAATGATTTATGTGCGAAGACGAACAAGGCAAATTTCAGAATTTGGAGGATTAGCAACTGTCATGCCCAACTACGCGACTCTGTTTGGGATTGTCATGATGGCAAATATTGGATTACCATTGACAATTGGATTTGTAGGTGAATTTTTTAGTCTTTTAGGATTTTTCAAAGCTCACCCTATTTTAACCTTATTAGCCGGAACAAGCATTATTCTATCAGCAATCTATATGCTTAATCTCTATAAAAATGTATTTTTTGGCTTATTGAGTAATGTTAAGAATAAAACTCTTAAAGATTTATGTCCTAGAGAACTAAGCGTGATGATTCCTTTTGTGATGGCAATTATTTTCTTTGGAATTTATCCTAAACCTATTTTATCCCCTATCCAAAATAGCACCAAACAATTATTGCAAATCATGAATGATCGAGCTACTCAAGAATCGACTAAAAAACACTTGCAAAAATCTATCTTGAATTTAGATTTTATTCAAAATCCGGAAAATATTTCCAAATCAATAAAAGAGGTATGATATGTTAGAAAGTTTCTATATTCCCATTGCAGATCTTAAGCTCCATACAATCTTGCCAATGTTTATTGTAATTTTTGGAGCTATTTGTATCCTTGCTGCAAATGCTTTTACACTAAAATTCTCTCGAAGTCTCAATGTGGCACTCTGCATGCTTTTTATTGCTATTGACTTAGCTTTTGTGCTTGGGCTTAGCGGATTTGATTTGGGATTTTTTGGTGTTATCAGATTAGATGGGATTTCTATTTTAACCCAAATGATTATCTTAATCGCAAGTTTATTTTTTATCTTTTTAGCTATCTCCAAAAAACGATATGCCGAATTTCAAACTCCTGAATTTTATCCCTTGTATCTATTTATGACAGCAGGTTTTCAATTTATGGTTTCAAGTGATAATTTAATCTTAATTTTACTTGGACTCGAAATTGCCTCTCTTTCACTTTGTGTTCTTATTGCCTTTAATGATGAAAATACAGGTATAGAAGCAGCAATTAAATATTTTATTATGGGAATTTTAGCAAGCGCATTTTATGCAATGGGAGCAATGATTTTATACCTTGCTACAGGGAGCGTGGAAATCCATAGCATTACTGCTTTTATTTATCAAAATAACTTTGAACCCACAATTCTTTTTGTCATAGGATTTATTTTTATGATTGGAGCAATTGGATTTAAAATATCCCTTGTCCCATTCCACACTTGGATGCCTGATGTCTATGAAGGAAGCAATCCCGTCCTTGCGGGCTATATCTCTATTATTCCCAAAATAGCAGGCTTTGCTGTAGCAATTCGGATTTTTGAAGTCTTCATCAAATCTGAAATTTCTTGGATTGAAAATCTACTTTATATTTTAGTGGTAATCACTATTACAATACCCAACATCATGGCATTTATGCAAGAAGATGTCAAAAGAATGCTTTCATTTAGTTCTATCTCACATTCCGGTTTTGCGATGGCATGTATTTTTATCAATACCACACAAAGCCAAAATGCAATGTTTTTGTATTGGTTTATGTTTTTAATTACCAATATAGGATCTTTTTCAATACTTTGGCTTTCAAAAAACAAAGAAAAAATATGGCATCCTCGTTATGAGCACCCCTATTCAAAATTTCAAGGACTTGTTAGAATCTATCCGTTAATGGCTATTTTATTGGCTATATTTTTATTCAGTCTTGCAGGGATACCTCCTTTTGCAGTATTTTGGGGAAAAATGTTGGCTGTAAGTGCTGCGATCAATGCGGGTTATATTTGGCTTGCAATTATTATGATGTTAAATAGCGCTATTGCAGCTTATTATTATTTGAAATTGATTGTCTTTATGTTTTTAAAAGATCCTATTGTCAAACAAGAAGATTCCAAAGTCTATATAGAAAATGCAACCTACTCTATCAAGGGAGTCATAGGTATTGCAGCAGTAGTTTGTTGCTTTTCGATTTTTATGGTCCAATTTTTGCTTGATATTACTTCAAAATATATCATCAATAGTATTTATTAATAATATTTTGGAGAAATGATTGCACCCTTTTAGAGCACTTTTCCTCTTTATGATTGTCTCAAGCGTTTCGTATTCTCTTGAGATTGTTGTTAATTATGGCAAAGAAAATTCTAGAGATTTTGCTGTGCTTAATATCAAAAATGACAAACCTTTTTCTTGTCTGGAGAATTTCAATCACCAAGGAGATGTAACAGCAGTAGAATGCGTCATTGATGCTATACCCCAAGAGGGTTTTACCCCTACGAAAACAATGTTTTTTAATTTTTATTACCAAATGATTGATGGTAAATTTCATCTCTATATTAAACCCAATAAAAAACAGAAACTCTTTTTTATTCCCCCAAATCTCAAAAAAAACAATACTCTCATCATCAAAGAAAAACCTTCTACCTCAAAATCATGGCAAATTATAGGTTATGAAGAACAAATTCCTTTTTTATCAAATCAAACTCCAATTGGGATTAATTTCCCCATTTCAATAGAAGATGCACAAACACCCTATATGCCTGAATTGGATATTGACAATAAACCTTTGAAATATTTAAAGGGGCTTGATTTTGAAGCTTATATGAGTGCAAAAGCCCTAATACAAAAAAAGGATTATTACAAAGCTATCAACACTATTAATGATACCTTAAAAAAATATCCTAACACACTTTTTAAAAAGGACTTTTATCTTTATCAAATGATTGCTCTCTCTCATCTGGATCCGGATCAAAACCATCAAGATGCCATCATCACAATAGCGCTTAATTGGATTAAACAATACTCCAATGATGCAGCCATGCCTCAAGTGCTTTATTTGCTGGCGAATGCTTATTCAAATATTCGTTACCATACAGAATCACAGCATTATTACAAAAGAATCATTCAAGAATATTTTCAGAGTCGTTATGCCCCGCTTGCAAAAATGCAGCTCGCCATAGATCTCGCTAACACGAATGTAAATTTAGCTTCTATTTATTTTCAAAAAGCCTATGGAGAAGCAAAAGATTTAGCAAGTGCAAGCGAAATTGCCTTATATTGGGCAGAGTTCGAAATCCAGAGACAAAACTTTAATAATGCAATTATTTTAATCAATAAAATCCAACAAGGTTACCCACAATTTTTTCTCCAAGATCCTAAGAAAACTTATAAAACTATAGAATTTCTTGCAAAAAATAAGCTGTATAAAAATGCTGCCCAAATTGGTCAATATCTCTCAGAACATACCAAAAATCAAGAAATTCAAGAGCAAATTAGCTATGATCTTGGCAAACTCTATGAAAAAGCGGATGATTTTGATAATGCCCATCAAGCCAATCTTGAATACATCAAAAAATATCCTGAAAGCAGACAAATAAAAGCAGTTAAAAAAAGGGATGATAGTATTCTCTTTGAAGTATCCGGAAATAATGAAGAAAAACTTAAACGCTATGATTATATCATCAAAAAATATCCCCACACACAACAAAGTCAAAAAGCCATTGAACTCAAAGCCCAACTCTTTATTGAAGAAAAACAATATAAACAAGTTTTGGATATGAGAAAAGAACTTGGAGAAAAATCACCTCTTTTAGAAGAAGCCATCAATAAACTTATCAAAATCTATCTTCAAAATAATGATTGCAAAAATGCCAATATCTATCTTCTACAAACTTCCAATTATCATCTTGATGAAAATGAAAAACTCAAAGCTTTTGACTGCCTCTATCAAGCCTCTTTGAACAAAAATGCGCAAGTAATTTCTGCAGGCCAAGCACAAAATGCCAAAAGCATAGAACAAAAACTTGCTTGGCTTTATCGAGATGCAAAAAATCTCTATCAATTAGGAGAATACAAACCTTCGCTTATGGCTGCAAAAGATGCCTTTTCTCTTGCACTTTCAAGTAAAAATTCTCAATATAACGATATTGGTTTTATATTGTTTTTTGATCTTGCAAAAATAGGCAATCAAAATGAAGCCTTTGAAGTTTATGCAAAATTAGAAAAATTATTCAGCAATGATTCAAGAATGATTGAAGTTTATGCGAAACTTCTTGAGTGGCAATTACAAAATAAAAATGAAACCACCATACAAATTTATGCCAAAAACATTATCCGCCTTCAAGAAAAATATAAAATTGATACTTTTACTCCCAGTGTTGCATTTGAGCTTATCAACTCTCTTGTAAGAACCCATAAACTCCAAGATGCCCTCACTCAAATCGATATTTTATTGCAAAAAAATTTAGACAATGAAGCAAAACAAAAAGCTTTTTACACAAAAGGTTCTATTGAAAATCTCCAAAATAATCCTAATGAAGCAAAAATATCATTTGAAAAATGCTTGAATATTCATGAAGAATCTCCATGGAAAAATCTCTGTTCGCAGGGATTAGAATTGTTAAACAATAAAAACTAAGGGATAAATTATGGTGGATATGAGCATTTTTAGAGAATATGATATTCGTGGTATTTTCAACCGCAATCTTACAAAAGATATAACTTTTGGGATTGGGGCTTTGATCGGAGAAAGGATTCAGGCAAATGGAGAAGATAGCATTATTATTGGATATGATGCAAGAGTGCATTCACTCAATCTTTATGAGTGGCTTCAAGATGGTCTCACAAGCAAAGGGATTAAAGTTTATTGTATTGGACTCATCCCTACCCCGGTAGCCTACTTTGCCACTTGTAATGTGATTGATGGTATTTCTACAACCAACTCAATCATGATTACAGGCTCACATAACCCTCCACAATACAATGGGTTTAAAATCACACTCAAAGCCAAGCCATTCTATGGGCAAGACATTAAAGAATTAGGGAACCAACTCTGTGCTACTGCTATTTCATATATTTCAAATTTTTCCAAAACTCAAAAAATAGATGCACTCAGTTCCTATCAAGAGTATCTCATCAAGCACTTTGAAAAACTTAGAAATTTCCCTTATAAAATTGTCCTTGACTATGGTAATGGTGTAGGTAGTATAGGCATGGATAGAATTTTAGATGTTCTCCATATCCAATATGATTCTTTATTTGCCACTCCTGATGGAAATTTTCCCAACCACCACCCCGATCCTAGCGAAGAAAAAAATCTCCTAGCCATCAAAGACTATATGACAAAACATCAAATCCCAATAGGATTAGCATTTGATGGGGATGCTGACAGAATTGCTTTGTTAAGCTTGCATCACTCTTATAAGGGCGATGAACTTGCTATTTTGTTTGCGCAAGAAATGGCAAACAAAGGCATGAAGCCATTAGTAATTGGCGAAGTAAAATGCTCTCAAATAATGTATGATGAAATTAACAAAATAGGTAAAAGCGTGATGTATAAAACAGGTCATAGCAACCTCAAAATAAAACTCAAAGAACTAAATGCTCATTTAGCAGCTGAAATGAGTGGGCATTTGTTTTTCAATGATCGTTATTTTGGCTATGATGATGCAATTTATGGCGCACTCAGGGCATTGGAATTATTCTTGACCCATACACCTAAAGAATTAGAAAACAACATCAAAAACCTTCCTCATTCTTATAGCACCCCGGAAGAGAAAATCTCTGCCACAGAAGAGACAAAATTTCTCATCATTGATGAACTCTATAAAATTCTTCAAAATCCCCCAAGTGATTTCCCAAAAATCCTAGATATTATTACTATTGATGGGGTAAGAGTAGTTTTTGAGAATGGATGGGGACTCGTGCGCGCAAGCAATACTACGCCTGTTTTGGTTACAAGATTTGAAGCCAAAAATAAAGTAAATGCAGATTTTTATAAACAAAAACTTTTAGCCCTCATAGAAGAAATCAAAAATAAAATATAAAAAATTAAATGTCTTATACAAAATACCATCACCAATTAGATTTAAGTGATTTTGGACAAATAGTCTGTAAATTATTTTATATTTTTTGATTTGCAATATTCTTCGTATTGTTGTTTATCAAAAAATTTTTCATAATATGTTTTCATAATTCTAGAAGATTTACCAGCCCCTATATCTTCATTAATATTTTCTATAAAATTTTTAAAATCAGGATTATTTTTTACCAACAAATTAAGAGTATCAATATCCGGGCTTTCTTTATATTTTGCAGAGATCATCACTTCACAATCCTCAAGTTGCCCTCTCAATTTTATAACTCCAATCCCAAAGGCAGTATTGAGCCTTTTTAATTCATCTAACAAATCAGTTTTATTATCAATTTCAAAAGCAACCAAATAACCTTCATTTGCCCAACTGGAATTTGAAATAGCCTGAAAATAAGATTCTCTCAAATTTGAAAAAGATAATTTTTTCTTTAGCTCAAAAGAATATAATTTATAGCTAGGGCAAGCTAAATTTGTTGTTAATTTCAATGTTTGAGGTTCGTAATCGTCGCCAAAAGGGAAATAAATACCCACAATATCAGGATGTATCCACTCGTTTTGACCTTTTTCTTTTTTGTCAGATTTATTAGCATCAATCGTTTTGGAATAAATCTTAAATTTATACCACACAAAACTCACCAAAAGAAGATGGAGATCAATCTCATTAAATTCACTTTTTTTATTATTTTTTTGGTCTTCTTGAGATCCGGTTTGAATTTGTTTGGATATGAGCACTTGCGTGGATCGATTTTTTCTATCTTTCATCTGATAGCGATTAGGATTTTTTGAAATAATTATATATTTAGAATTCTCTTTTTTTATATCATTACAAAGTAATGCGCTAACTGAATACGATGGAGTTTTTCCATGGCTATTTAACTTTTTATCCAGTCGCTTTATTAGGGCTTTTTCCCAAATTTCTTTATATGATAGCGCTTCTTGAGCATTGATTAATACTTCATCAACCAAATTTCTTAGCGTATATTTTTTCATCAATAAATCCCAATCTTTACAAAATATCTATTATTTTAACATAATTATTACAGCCCACAAGGTTTGTTCCATACAAAAATTACAATTTTATTTCTATGCCTAAAAGTTCTCTCGGATAATTTTTAAGTATTTATCCAATCATGTTAAGACTATTATTTTAAGATATTAAATTGATAAAATATTTATCTGTCTCCTCTCTCATTTTAATCCCAACCTCTAAAAAAGCTTCCAACAAAACTTCGTAACTACCATCTCCTCCAAGAAAATCCCAAAATTCCTTAGCCACTTTGATTTGGAATTCCAAATCAAGTATCCCCGACATTGCCGATCTTCGATAAGGTTTTGACTCATTAAGATTATATTTAACTCATTGAGATTATAACAATAAACTTAATATTCAGTTTTGTTTAAGTTTCATAGGAAGGATCTTTTATATGAAAAAAATAAAATTGAATGTGAATGAAAAAAAAGTCTTAAAGCCTAAAAACTTTGATCTCTCACAATTTGAATTAGAGCGATTTTATCACTCCGCCATCAAATCATTCTTTAAATCTTACAAGAATAGCAAAATCTATCTTTTTTACGAGGAACTTCGAGATTTGCTCTGGGAACTTCAAAATCAAGATGGAGTAATTTATATTAATCAACGCAAAAAAACTTATCAATTCGACATAACCAGCAAAACAGTTAAAAACTGGCTTGCCGAACTTCAAAAGTTAGGTTTTTTGGAATTCAAATACAAAATTAAAGATATTTGCTGCATTCAAATGAAAAACTATGAAAATCTTGTAATTTTAAATCCTCCCGCTCAAAAAGAATCCGGTGAAACTCTTCTGCCTAAAAGATTCTACAAAGATGTTCAACTCATTATCAAAAACGCTATTAAGCAATACAAAAACAAAACTCTTCTTATTGAGAATGAAAAAGTAATTGTCTGTGATTTTGATAAGAAAAAAGAACTCGCTTTAAATCAAAGTGTGTATTTAAAAATAAAACTTGCTGATGATGAATGTTTTGAACAAAAAATTACCTACGAACACTTCATCGGCAAGCCACTTCCCAGTCTTGAATGTAATTTTCACCAAGCCATTATCAAAAAAAGAATCAAAGAAGCTCTGGAACACTCTAATAATTGCTATGAACAAATGCAATTAGTTTCATAATATAGAAAGGATAACAAAATGAAAAAAATTAATGAACTCCAAATGCGTTATAGCCTAATGATTTTTATATTTTTTCTCAACTTTGCTCAAGCAAAAGATTTTGGAACATTTATTAATGAAATTTTAAATTTAATCAGCAACACATATATGAAAGCATTAGGCTCTTTAATTATTCTTGGTGTAGGTATTTATATGATTAAAGAAAAAGAGCGGATCAAAGAAATTTTCGTTACCTGCATCATCATTATTATCGGGGTAGCTGTTATCGTGAATGCTAAAGAAATTTCTAATTACATTTTTGATAGTGCAAAATAAGAATAGATAATGATTGATGTTGCTCAAGCCAAAGTAGAAAATATCCGAGAGCTCACCAAAAAAGAAAAATTTTTAGGATTGAATTTAAACTCTTGGATTTTTTGCGGTATCTTATCTGTGCCAATAGCAAATCTAACTCTCTTCTATGGGTTTGTTCTATTTCTAATTTTAATCACATTTTTTTATATCGCAGAATTTTTTGATGAAGACATTATAGATATTTTATTTGCAAATTTCACTATCACCGGTCTTGATACCTACTATGCTTAGGAATGCTCAATGAATTTAATTGAAAGTATCAAACACTATGGGAATTTTCTTTTTGGCAAAACTTTACCCAATCATTATTCTATCATCGAAGAAAACAATATTCTTGGAATTTTCAATGATGATTTTATTATCACAAAAAAAGAGAATCTTGTAGGCATGATCACTCTTGAAGGAGTCAATTACAGCAATCTCAATGAAAGCGATATGAGCGAATTATTTATGAATCGCCTGAATGCACTCAATGCGATTGATGAAGGTATTGAACTTAGAGTAATTACTAAACGAAGAGAATTTTTATTCAATCAAAAATATGAAGATATACCCAATAAATATGTTAGAGAAATTATCAATCTCTGGGAGGGGAAAGAAAGGGTATTTGTAAATCAATATTTTTTAATCTTTGAGAGTAAAAGTACGAATTTCACAGGATTTTTAGAAAAAAAGAAACTTGAATTGACAACTTCCATCAAAGAAGAAAAAAATACCAATGTAACCCATATCAACAAAGAAATTATCCTAAAAGCTATCATTCAAAGAGTTTGTCAAACACTTATTGATTTATCACCCAAACAACTTAACTCTGTAGATATATTGAGATTTTATGGTGAATATATCAACGGAATTTATATTCCATTTAATCCTCAAAACGGAATCTTAAGCGACAGTTATATCGCAAGCAACGTCAGTTTTCATAAAGATTATTATATTCAAGATTTTAACGGGGAAAAAACTTACAATCGCATTATTGGTGTTAAATCTTATGATACAGAAGAGATCACATCTCTTACGCTATCGAATTTATTACATCTTGAATGTCAAGTTGATATTATTTTATCAATTGATCCAATATCTAAAAACAAAGCAATTTCGAAGATTGAATCTAAAAGAAAAACCTCTTCGGATCTTATAAAAGAAAGTCTTGCCGAACTTAGAGAACTGGTTAAAACTGATAGGGTAATCATTCAAAATCTTTCATTAGTGGTTTTGGTGAAAGATAAAAACAAAAAATCACTGGATAATATCAGCCAACAAATCCTCAATATATTCAAAAACTATGGTTTGGTAGCTGTGATTGAAACCATCAATATGATCCCAACATTTTTCAGTTTTTTCCCTAATCGAAGCAATCTCAATGCCAGAAAACGACTCCAAAGCTCTAAAATAATCTCTACAATGATTCTTTTTGAGAAAGAACCCGCAGGAAGAAATAAAAATTCTTGGGGCAATATGCCTTTGTCTGTTTTTAAAAATCAGAGTCTATCGCCTTTTTTATTCAATTTTCACGCTGAAGAAGTCAAAAATAATGAATATGTCTTGGGACATACAATGATCATTGGAGGGACAGGAGCCGGGAAAACTACGCTTGTGTCCTTTTTGATGATGAATGCCATGAAGTATCCTATCAATATCCTAGCCCTTGATAGACTCTATGGAATGAGAATCATGACTGAATTCTTTAATGGAGAATACAATACGGGAGAGGATTTTTACATCAATCCCCTTACATTGGAATACAGCATTGATAATATCAGTTTTCTAAGTGCATGGCTAGGATTCTTAGTTGGTGTTCATGAAAGCAATCCGGAAGATATTGTAAAAATATCTTCCATTGAAAAAGTACTTAGAGATGTCTATCACAATCTGAGCATTCAAGGGATTGTGCCTCAATTAAGCGATATTGCAGAGGGTATCGTTAAGATGAATGATGAATCTGTCAAAATACAACTAAACAGATATTTAAATAATGCTATATTCAATAAAACTCAAGACTCCCTAAGTTTTAAAAATCAACTCACCACTTTAAATATGGATTTTATAGTCAATTCAGAGAAAGACGCGTCTTTAGTCGCGTATTACCTGTTCCATAAAATGATTTATGAAGCCAAAGAAAATAATAAAGGCTTTTTCATGTTTATCGATGAATTCAAATCTTATACAGAAAATGAAATGATGAATGAAAAACTTAATCTTGCTATCACACAAGCAAGAAAAGTCAATGGTGTCATCGCTCTTGCCTTTCAAGATATAAACCAGCTTGATGAAGTCAAAAATGCTTCTTCATTTATTGAAAATATGGGACAAATTATCTTATTCCCTACTAAAAATATTGATAAGCTTGAAAAACACGGGATAGTTTTATCAGATATTGAAAAGGAATTTTTAATCTCAACTTCGAAAAATGAACGCAAAATCCTATTGAAAAATAGAATTGATAACAGCTCAAATATTCTTGATGTCAATCTTGCCAAACTTGGAAAATATCTCAATGTTTTTAATTCTAATGCTAACAACGTAAGCAGACTCAAAGAACTCAAAAAAAATTTCCCAAACAGTTGGAAAGAGAAATATATCAATGAATGATATCTATGCTAATTTGATGGGAAGTTTCACCAATGTTTTAGGTAATTTTGGAAATTCATTAGCTCAATCTATCAGCGAAACTTTAAAACTTCAATTTATTTTTCCTGCGATGATATCTGTCTTGATATGGATATGGGCAATTAAAAAAATTAAAGATAGAGATATGTTTGAAATAAAAGCCATAGTGAATCTATGTATATTTCTTGCATATATAGCTTTCTCAGGCTGGGCATTAAATGACCCCACAAAATTTATGGAATATTTTAATAATTTTATCAAATTACCCTCTGAAGTTTTATCCGATGGAATAACCAAAGCTATTGCCAAAACAGGAACACTCACTCAAATTGAAGAAAAAACAGGTATTGATACAATCATCACTCAAAATTTTCAACTTATTTCATCTATAAGTAAAACAATCTGGAAAGACTTTAGTATTTTTAAAATCGGGGGAACTATTTTTCAAATCTTACTTGGAACGATAGCTATACTCATACAATTAATCTATCTGTGCATATTGTGCATAATTATTATTATGACAACCATTCAATACTATGTTTGGTCTTCAATGGCAATATTTTTTATAGGATTAATGCTTTTTCCTCAAACAAGAGGAATACTCGGAGCATATCTGAAACTCTTAATTTCACTAACACTCTATCAACCCGCTTTATTATTGATGGCTTCTTTAAATACAGGCGCTATGAATGCCTTAATCAAAATAACACCCACAACAGTTGAAATCAAGAATAATTCGATATTTAATATAAACGTACTAGATACATACGAGATCATAGGAATATTTTTTCTCATGTGTGTAGTGGGAGTCATATCCATACTGCTTTTGCAATTTATTTCAAAAATTATAGACTCCCTTATGGGAACTCAGAGCGATATATCAGGAGCTGGAAATATCACAAATATGGCTACAAAAGGCACTGCGGCTGTGGCAAGCATGCTGGGAGGTGCTGCAGCCGGTAGTGCCTTAGGCTTAATGAAACAAGCTTATTCTCAAGGAGGTGGAGGCATGAAAGGACTTGCCAATGCAGCTCTCGCCGGATTAACAGGTGGAGGGAGTGTAGCTGCAGCACCTCTTGCTAAAAAAGCCAAAAGTCTTATACAAAAAGGAATTTCCTTTGGTGCTTCAAAACTTGGAGGAGGTAAAAAATGAACAACCCGTTAAAAAATCAATTCAAATTTATCAAAACTCAAAAGATTAAACCGGTAATACTGGGTATTTGTGGAATGGCATTTCTTGGTTGTACAAATAAATACTATGAAATGTATAAAAGTCCTTGTGCATGTTTAGATAAAAAAAAGATTCAACATATTCAAAAAAACACCAATTTAGATTCATACAACAATAATTATCTTAAAAAATTTGAAGAATTAGGAATATAAGATGGAATTCAAAATTGAAAATCAAAAAGACAATCCTAATCATGAAATATTGTCTAAAGAAAACAATTTTGCAGAAGATACAAATCTCAATCAAGATAATTCTATTCAATACTCACAAAATATCAATCAAACAAATCAAAATCAAGAAAGCATTTTGATAGAAAAATTTTCGGAAGAACAACAAGAAGAGCTTGAAGAAAAAATTGCTAAAACCAAAAATGATCCAAAAAATAAGAAAATCAAATCAAGTATCTATAAAGTAAAAGAAAAAATAACAAGTCTCATATTGCCTAAACTGCGTCAAAAAATGTATTCAAATTCCATATATGAAACTGTGCAAGACGCAGGCAGTCTTTTTAAAATAGAACGCAAAATTGGAAATTACCTCATACTTATTGCCGGATTTTTCTTTCTCATTAGTTTCATTGAATTTATCTTAATTCTAACTTTTTTTCCTCTTAAAGAAAAAGAACCCTACTTAGTGACTTTTAGTAACGATACTCAAAACTTTGCCATCATTCAAAAAGCCGATCAATCTATTACTGCTAATGAAGCCTTGAATAGACAACTTTTAGGAGCTTATATTATTAATAGAGAAGATATTAATAGGATTGATGACAAAGAAAGAAGCGATATCATCAAAGAGCAAAGTTCGCCTGAAGTCTGGAATGTGTTTGAAAGAATCATTGCTCAAGAAGATTCTATTTATAGCAATAATAGCCTTACTCGAGTGGTTAAAATTGTTAATATTGCCCTCATTAAAAAAGGCTATGCTAATGCTGATGTATCTATTTCTTTATATTATAATGGAATATTAAAATCTGAAAAACGCTATCGAATTATTATTTCTTATAAATTTAAAAATATTGAGATTGATTATAATTCATTGCCTAAAAATCCAACAGGATTCACGGTTACCGGTTATGCCATCACTGAAATTGCTACCATCAAAGAATTGCCTGATGAAAATAAAGTTAAAACTTCTCAATCAAGAATTAAATACAAAAACCTCAAAGACAATTCTGAAGATGATATTCTCAATGAAACTTATTTCTATCAAGAAAATAAAACCAGCCAAGATAATTTAAATACTAATGACAATACTTTCAATACCAATAGTCTTAAACCAAATGATTCTAATAAGTCCCCTTCAAATATTGATGATTCTTTTAAGAATAACGACTATAAAGACACTCTCAATAACTTACAAAATAAAAATTTATATAACGACAATTCTCAAGATAATCTATCCATAGAAGATAAGAAGAGAAAGATTAAACAACAAATCAATCAACTCCAAATGATTTTAAACCAAAATAAAAAGAATATCCCTCAAGAACAAGTCGATGAACTCCAAAGAGAGATTTTAAATCTCAAAATTCAAGAACAAATCCTAAATAATAAAGATTTTAACAATCAAGACAACCGTCATGAAAATAACAAGTTTCATGATGACAATAACGCTAAAGAGTCTCAGAATTTTGAAGGAGAAACTACCAATTCTACCACTCCTAATCGAATAAAAAATAATAAAAGCGATATTGAAAAATCTAAGTCTATCCACACACCCTCTAAAAATCTTCCCTCGCCCTTTAGCAGCAATAGTATTGAAATTATCAAGAAGGGTTAGCAATGAAAATCTTCATATTAAAGGAATTTGTAAAAAATAAGATAAAGGAGAGAAAAGAAGAAAAAATAAAATCTCTATATAAGGGAAAAAAGGATTTGAGAATTAAAGAGTTGGTGATTGTGGGGTTGCTTGTGAGTGGATTTGCTTATGGGACTGTGGAAGCTCCCTCACCTTTTAATAATACTCAAAATGCCTCTATTTCTTCATCTTCATCTAATACGTCTTCAAATAATTCAAATATTGATGAAATGACTTTAGAGGAATATCAAGAAGAACAAAATGCTCAAGAAGCTCAAAAAATGCAATTTTTAAATGCTATTCAAAGCTCATTTTTCTTTAAAAAAAGAAATCCCCAAGACAATAATCTAAACATTATTTATAAAGCAGGCAACACTCCAAAAATTCGTCTCCGCTATGCGATGAGTACCACTTTTATTTTTGATAAAGATACAATCGCCTATGTATCTGTTGGTGATAGCAGTTTTTTTGAAGTTTTAGCCCCTAAAAAAGATGGTTATAATCTTTCAAATATTCTTATCCTCAAACCGCTCTTAATTGGAGTGGATACTAACCTAACCGTGATTGGAGTAAGCGGAAAAATCTATACTTTTTATTTATTTTCAACTCATTTTACAAACTCAAGAAACCCGGCGCTAAGCGTATTTATTTCAGATGATCGCAAAATTGGCAAAATTGACATTATTCCCCAAGAGGCGAAAAAGGCAGAGAAACTTAAAAAATTAGAAGAGTTAAAAACAATTAATGCACAACTCTCAAAAAGCACTCAAAATACCGATAATACTAATTCTAAGTCAAATCAATTAAATGTATCTCATACTTCTAATACAAGCCTCACTCAAAAAGATTTGAATACAAAAAATAAAAATGGCATTGGAGATAGTGCTAAAAGCGTCAATTATTCCTCTGTCGAAACTGATGATGGAAAATTTATTACAATTGGCGATGAGAGCAATCATATTTACATCGATAAATCAAAAATTAGAAAGCATTATTACCAAGCACCCCGAAAAAAGCGAATGTGGTGGAGTTTATGGCTTTATAAAAAATCTTATCAACAAGCAAAAGAACTTGAAGCTTACGATATTTTTGATGATGGCACTTATACTTATTTCAAATACGACAGAGCCAAAGCTATCTCAAAATTTCCTTATCCCTATAAAGTAGTTGATGGGTACGACAATCCTATCAATTCAAGAGTGGTAGGCAACTACATTATTGCTGAAGATGTCAATGTCAAATGGACTTTAAGACTGGGTGATGAGTATGTCTGTGTGCAAAAAATTCCCTCTAAAAAAGAACTGGATGAAATCAGAACTCAAAAGCAAAACCAAATCATTAAACCCATTGTTCCTGATACAGTTAAAAAATCCGGTGAGAACAGTGAGAAATAGCGATGATTTTAACTTGGATAAAAACCCATAAAATTGCTAGTTTTTTCCTGGCATTGCTTGTTGGATTTTTTATTCTTCTTATGATTGCAAAAATAAATAAGGACGATGATGATAATGAATTTGAAAACTCTATCAAATATCCTATTGAAGATTATTTGTTTCAAAATGATAAAGAAAAAAAAGCAAGAGAAATCAGAGAGACTCAAAGAAATACCCAAAACGCCCAAAACAAAAATAATCAAGAAGATAGAGATTTGCAAGATGAAAAAAATAGTTTTCAAGTCATTGAAGAAAAAATCAAAGCAATCCAAAAAAAGATGGGTTTAGCAGATACTTCAAACTCAAATAAAGGCTTGATTGTTTTAGGTAACAACAAAAATAATCCAAATTCTTTAAGTAGAAACCCTGATGGGAGTATCAATCCAAACAATAAGAACGCTCAATTTGATTATGCCTCTGCCTCTCCTGCTAACAAAGCTCGTTTAGCCTTGTTAGCCAAACGATTTTCTTCCGCAAGCAACAGTCGTAGTGATAACTCTTTATCCGGTCTTGATGAGATTAACAATCCTGAAATCTATGCACAAGCCAACAAAGAGAAAGAATATGGGACTGATGAATTTTCCAATTTTGATAAAAAAGATATTGCCAGCAACGAAAATAAACTATTAAGAACAATCACTGCCGATCGAATGATCCCTGCAACCTTAATAACACCTATATCCTCTCAAATCGGCGGTAATAAAATCGTAGCTCAAGTTGAAAGTGATATTTATGCCTCTATGGGCAGGGCTGTTTTAATTCCCAAAGGCTCTAGAGTCATTGGATTTTACAACAATAATAATAAGATTGGTGAATATCGATTGGAAGTTGTTTGGAATCGAATCCTCACCCCTCAAGGAGTTAATATCATTTTATCAGACGCCAAAGGGGCTGATGTTAAAGGCTATGCAGGATTAGTAGGAACTTTGCATAATAAAATATGGGAGAGATACGGACTTCCTTTAACATTCTCAACTCTCTCAAATGGATTAATGCTCGCACTATCCTCTACTCTTAACAATAAATTAAATCCAAACGGGGGTAATTTCTTACAAGGTTATCAAACAACACAAATGCTTAATTCTATGAGAGGGGATATTAGCAATATTATCGCTCAAATCTTAAGAGAACAGGTGCGTATCAAGCCTATTATCACTATCAGGGAAGGTAGCCGGATCTTTATTTCACCCAACACCGACATATTCTTTCCGGTACCCAAAAATAACGAAATGGTCGCAGAATTTTTTAAAGAATATAAAACCATCAATGATGAAGATATGAGTGATGACGAAAATGAATTTTAGAAAGGAATACGTTATGGACAAACTCCCCAAAAACAAAGAAGAAGATAAAGGAATAAATATGGAAAACAAAAAAGAAATCACAGGTATTTATAACACAACCTTTAATGAGAAAAAAGCCACACCTATTACTACCCAAAGCGATCTGGAGATGATAGAAAATGCCATTATTGAAGAAGTGGTGATGTATGTGAAAGGTTATCATAATGTAGCCAAAAACAAAGGAATGGGAGCTAAACATATTAAATTGCATTTAGAAAAAGATTCAAAAGGTTATATTCATCTTGAAGAATTGCTTGATTTAGGAAAATCTATCCGAGAATACACAAGAATTTTTAAAGAGGCTTATATTGATATAGAGGGAACCAAACAAGCGAAAATTTATGAGTGGGAAAATAATCAAGGAATTAGATTTAGAGCTGTGGTTGATAAGATGAGAGGGTCACAACCGCCTCTCTCCCCATCTTATGAAGTCAAAAGGGAGGGTCTCCCAAAAACGCCGCTATCCCCTTTTGATAATGTCATTATAACATTTTATTCTGATCGCAATCTTAATGAACGCATGCAGTTTAAAAATCCTTCGGTGAGTGATTATTATAAAAATCATTCAAACCAAACCCATTTAATAAAGTCATCAAAAAAGCCTGAACTCAAACCTGAAGATGAAAGAATAACAAAACAAAAAAGAAGATAAAGGAATAAATATGGAAAATAAAAAAGAAATCACAGGTATTTATAACACAACCTTTAATGAGAAAAAAGCCACGCCTATTACTACCCAAAGCGATCTGGAGATAATAGAAAATGCCATTATTGAAGAAGTGGTGATGTATGTGAAAGGTTATCATAATCCATATAGAGATAAAGGTTTAGGTGCAGAACATATTAAATTGCATTTAGAAAAAGATTCAAAAGGTTATATTACTCTTGAAGAACTTCTCAATCTGGGAAAATCTATCCGAAAATACACTAAGCTTTTTCAAGAACCATTTATTGATAGTAAAGGAGCAAAAATCTATGAGTGGGAAAACGATAAAAGAGTAAGATTTAGAGCGATCGTGGATAAGCAGAAGGGAGGGCCACAACTGCCTCTCTCCCCTTCTGATGATGTCATTATAACATTTTATTCTGATCGCAATCTTAATGAACGCATGGAATTTAAAAATCCTTCAGTGAATGATTATTATAAAAATCATCTAAATCAAACCCATTTAATAAAGTCATCAAAAAAGCCTGAACTCAAACCTGAAGATGAAAGAATAACAAAACAAAGAAGAAGATAAAGGAATAAATATGGAAAATAAAAAAGAAATCACAGGTATTTATAACACAACCTTTAATGAGAAAAAAGCCACGCCTATTCAAACAAAAAATGATTTAGAACTGATTGAAGACGCCATCATTGAAAGCGTGATTATGTATGTTAAGGGCTTCCATAATATTAAAAGAGATAAAGGCTTTGGTGCAGAACATATTAAAATTCACTTAGAAAAAAATTCAGAAGGATTTATTACTCTTGAAGAATTGCTTGATTTAGGAAAATCTATCCGAGAATACACTAAGCTTTTTCAAGAACCATTTATTGATAGTAAAGGAGCAAAAATCTATGAGTGGGAAAACGATAAAAGAGTAAGATTTAGAGTAGTTGTTGATATACAAAGAGGAGGGCTACAGCTGCCACTTTCCCTCTCTGATAATGTCATTATAACATTTTATTCTGATCGCAATCTTAATGAACGCATGGAATTTAAAAATCCTTCGGTGAGTGATTATTATAAAAATCATTCAAACCAAACCCATTTAATAAAGTCATCAAAAAAGCCTGAACTCAAACCTGAAGATGAAAGAATAACAAAACAAAGAAGAAGATAAAGGAGTTGCAATGAAAAAACTAATTTTTTGGATAATACTGACTTTGAGTTTGGTTAATCCTGCCCAAGCGCTAATTGTTTTAACTACCAAAGCCCTTGATTTTAATAAAAAATCCGGTGAATTCAAAGCCCATGTTGTTCTGGGAAACAAGATTCAAAAAGCCCAAGCTATTGGAAATTATAAAGTCAGCTCCAACAAAAAAAGTGTGATTTTTAATGTAATTTCTATCTTTAAAGACAATCAAACTCACACACTCAGTAGCCAACCGACACTCATCAAACCCATCAAAAATAAGATTCTTAAAAAAGGTTCTAAACTTATCTTAGCAGGAGAAAATCAAGAAGAAATCGCCAAGATTTTTGGATTATCCTTAGAAGATTATCAGAAAAAAAGCGGCACAAAGGCTACGAACGCCAAAGGTAGCTCTAGCAACTCCGGCAGTACTTCCACAAACTCAAATGCTTCATCAAGCGGAAATGCTAATAGCACTTCAAGCGGATCTTCAAATGGTGTTGGAGGATTTGGAAACAATAGTTTTAAAGACTCCGGTGGAAACAACTGGGGAAGTAATTATATACCTAATACTTCTTCAAACTCCAATCCCAATGGAACAAACTACTATCCCGTTCCAAGCGGCAGCAACAATGACAGCAGTGGTAGCTCAACCCCTGAATATTCCACACAATTTTGCAAAGCCCCTTTTTATGATTCCAAAAATTCTATTTCTCTAAGCTTTATCGCCAAAGACGGAAGCTGTGTTGATGTCAAAGCTCAAAGAGACGATACAAAATGTGCATACCGCTATGATTTTAATGCCGGAGTGGCTATCAAGCAAACACAATTTTATTATGTAGATAATGAAAATCAAACCAAAAATGTGGGCGGTTGTGTTGATTTAGAGGGCGATGAATATTCTTTTCCCTTATATAAAGATGATTCCAAATGCCAATTGCAAGTTACTAAAGATAAAGGATACGGCGGTAATCAAGCCTATTTCTTCCAAACACAGATCCTTTTTAGAGGCGATGACGGATTAGTGCATGTTGCCAAAGACTGCACCGATTATCAAAATGTTCAAGAAGAGTTGATTTCTTATGATAAGGATTCGGTTGCCAAAGAAGTAAAACGGGTAGTGAATCAATATTATGTTGATCCAATAAGCGGAAAAAAGGTCTATATCAATAACGGCATTATTTCGCCTTTCAAATTCAAATACAGAGAATACTCTTGCGGGGCGTGGGAATTCGATGATGCGCATTTACAGGCTTATCGAAGAACTCAAATCAAAGCCTTTGATAATGTGGCTAATGAATATATCGATATTACAAGTTGTGATTACAGTAATGATGAAGGCAAAAGCGGGAAAATTACCATGCCTTATATCAAACTGCCCAATAATGAGAAACCCGGAGCAAGCGAACCCGGAGATATGAACGGAACTTATACGTTTGAGTTGAAGAAAAGGATAATTAATTCCAGTAATCAACATATTCTTTATCCTTGTGCTGATTTTTGGAGTAGTTGGAATAGAAGTTCTGATTTTAAATATTATACAAACGGTAATTTAAAAACACTCACTCAATGGAAAAGCACTTACAAAACCACCAATACCGGAGTTACCACAGGCTATCAAAGACCCAAGCAAGAAGATGAAAAAGAACCCTCAATCTATTATGTCTCTAAGAGGATCAAAGACATTGAGAGAACCACTGTCCTTTTACAAAACGATCTGAATTTGAGTGCGGATTATATGAAGTTTTATGAAGTCAATGAGAATTATTACAAAGATGAAAGTATCAAGAAAACACCGGAATATACGGATTTTATCAGTAAATATTATAAGCCGAAAGCGGGAAGCTTATGCTTATTATATGGTTTTAGTGGTCAAAATGCTGGCGGTGAAAAAAATTGTGAAACTATCTGGGCAAATAATACAAGTTACTATTGTATTCAACACAACAATTATCTTACGCCTTGAATATATTTTAAATTAATAGAAAGGAGAAAATAAAATTATGCATGAATTAGAAATATTTGAACTTGGATTAGCACTTGCAAAAGCCTTAGGAGGAGATAAAGAAGCAATAGCTGATGTTGGAAAAATTGCCAGTTTGCACCCTGAGATGTTTGAAAATCTTCAAGATGTGATCCGAACAATCAAAGAAGTCTTAAAAGATCCTCAAATTATCGTCAATAATCCTCGCCCTAAAAATGACAAAGATTTTATTCTGGCCAAACAATTAAATGAAGAAAAAATGGGTGATGTAGGTATCAGAAATGATGAAGGAACAAATATTATTTTTCATGTAAATAAGAAAAGATTAAGAAATTTAGAAATTTTAGTAGAAAAAATTACAAAAGGAGACTTAAAAATAGCAATAACCGGTAGGGACGCCCACACTCCCTACACTCCGAGACCTGCCGGACTGGGCGCTAATGTTGCAAATGCAAATTCGGCTAGTGCTAAGAGTATTTTACCCAAAAATCCCCAATCAAAACCTTATGATTTGCAAAATTCCAAACCCCAAAAAAGAAGGTAAGTCAATGAAAAAATTTATCAAAAGAGTAACAAAATGAATGAATTAGAAATATTTGAACTCGGATTAGCACTTGCAAAAGCCTTAGGAGGAGATAAAGAAGCAATAGCTGATGTAGCTTTGCTTTATCAAAGACACCCTGAGATGTTTGAAAATATCAAAGATGTGGTTGAGACGATTGAAAAAGTAATCAAAGATCCTGATTTGGTGATGAAAAATCCAAAAGCCAAAAATGACAAAGATTTTATTCTGGCCAAACAATTAAATGAAGAAAAAATGGGTGATGTAGGTATCAGAAATGATGAAGGAACAAATGTTATTTTTCATGCCAATAAAATCAATATTGAAAAGTTTAAACAATTTGAGAAAAAGCAAGCGATGGTAGGGACGCCCAATTCCTACACTCAAGCCCAAAGTCTTGACGAGCGACTGGTTCAAAAGAACATTTCATCACCTGCTAAGAGTATTTTACCCAAAAATCCCCAATCAAAACCTTATGATTTGCAAAATTCCAAACCCCAAAAAAGAAGGTAAGTCAATGAAAAAATTTATCAAAAGAGTAACAAAATGAATGAATTAGAAATATTTGAACTCGGATTAGCACTTGCAAAAGCCTTAGGAGGAGATAAAGAAGCAATAGCTGATGTAGCTTTGCTTTATCAAAGACACCCTGAGATGTTTGAAAATATCAAAGATGTGGTTGAGACGATTGAAAAAGTAATCAAAGATCCTGATTTGGTGATGAAAAATCCCAGTCCAAACAGAAGAAGCGATGATGAAATCCTGGCGGCTAAAAAATTAGATACCCAAAAGATGGGTGAAATAGGTATCAGAAATGATGAAGGAACAAATGTTATTTTTCATGCCAATAAAAAGAGAATCAGAGAGTTTGAAAGGCTTGAAGAAAAGATAATAACAGACGGTGAGGACGCCCACACCCCTCACATTCAAGCCCAAAGTCTTGACGGGCGACTGGTTCAAAAGAACATTTCGTCTGCTAAGAGTATTTTACCCAAAAATCCCCAATCAAAACCTTATGATAGAGATAAAAACCCGCAAAATCCCAAAGAAAAAACCAAAAAAAGGAGATGACTATGAATGAAAACATAACTTTTTATAACGGAAATGATTACACACAGGAGTATTACCACAAAGAACAATTAGCAGTGATGAAATTATTGATAGAAAAACAAGGCTTCATCAAAGGAGCATTCTGCCGTGATGATATAGGAGATATTGATTTGGTGTGGGGCAATGAAAATTTTGGTCTTTGCCATATCCTTAAGCAACGAACTAAACAATTTGGTGAAGAAAAAGCTTTAAAGTTTATTTCTCATTTGGAAGAAAATATCAAGCATGGAGTAATGATCAAAGCACGACATGATAGAATCGGAATTATTACAAACAAAACAACAATTATTTTGGAACAATGCCAAGAGAATCATTTTGTATTGACTGCGTATCTTGATAGAAAAAACGAATTGAGATTGGAAAACCTACAGAGTATTCACGATATAGATTTTATTGATGAATCGGTTTCTAAGCTCACCAAAGGCTTCGATGTTCTATCATCAAACCAATCTCAAAGTCCTAGTGTATCACAAAATCCCCAATCAAAACCTTATGATTTGCAAAATTCCAAACCCCAAAAAAGAAGGTAAGTCAATGAAAAAATTTATCAAAAGAGTAACAAAATGAATGAATTAGAAATATTTGAACTCGGATTAGCACTTGCAAAAGCCTTAGGAGGAGATAAAGAAGCAATAGCTGATGTAGCTTTGCTTTATCAAAGACACCCTGAGATGTTTGAAAATATCAAAGATGTGGTTGAGACGATTGAAAAAGTAATCAAAGATCCTCAAATTATAACTGAAGCCAAAAGAGAAAATGGGTTATTAGCACTCAAACAATTGAGTAAGAATAAAATGGGTGAAATAGCTATACAAAATGATGAAGGAACAAATATCATTTTTCATGCCAACAAAAAGAGAATAAAAGAATTAGAAAAAATGAAGCAGTCATTGGTAGAGACCCCCGCACCCTCTACACACCGATCAAAGTCGGCAGGGGAGCTGATGAAGGAAAATCCTTCATCTGGTGTTGATACACATTCAATGACTGCTAAGAATATTTTACCCAAAAATCCCCAATCAAAACCTTATGATGGAGATAAAAACCCCAAAAATCCCAAAGAAAAAACCAAAAAAAGGAGATGACTATGAATGAAATAAAACAAAATACACAAACCGGGAATGAATCCGACAGGGATTTTAATCAAAATTTAAGAAATGCAGGAGAAAAGAAAATGGAAAAAATAAAAAATCAAACCACAGGTATGAAAATCAATGATATTGACACTTTATTGGAAGAGGATTTAATTCCAAATAAAAGTCTTATAGATCAATACAATCGCAAAAAACTTGAAGCTAAAAAACTTAGATCCAGACTCACAAGACTCGCTGATGAAATAAAAGTTTTGGGCGATAAAATCAAAAATATTGGAGTTAGCAATGACTAATAGCGTTGGAGGGAGTAGAATCCTACAAGTCCTGGTTGAAAAACTTAAACCTTATCTGACCTTAGATATTAACGAAGTTCAATTCAATGGTTCTCAAGATATGTATCTGGTTAAAGGCAACTCTTATGAAAAAGTCGCGCAACCTTTATTTGATGAACGATTTTTGATGAATTTTTGTGAGCAACTGGCTAATTCCAGAAATCTGTTTTTCAATATACAAGTCCCTCATCTAAGTTGTTCCATTCCTAATACACGATACAGAGTCAATGCCCTCCACCCAAGCATCAACGCTCAAAATAAAATCTGTATGTGTATCCGTGTGCCCAATGAAAGCAAATTCCCTATCGAAGCATTTCAGTTAGGAGCAAAGGTTAAATCTAAAGGCATTGATTATCAAGATATTTTAAATTTAACCACCCAAGCTAAAAATATTCTGGTGAGTGGAGGAACTGCAAGTGGTAAAACAAGTTTTGTGAATTGCTTAATTGAAAAAATACCCCTTGAAGAAAGAATTATCACTATAGAAGACTCCCCTGAACTGCATTTAAAAAATCCTAATTTAGTTTCTATTTTAGTAGGTAAAAATGAAGATTCTAACTACTCTTATGAAACAGCCCTCAATGATGCCATGCGTATGTCACCTCAAAGACTTCTACTGGGAGAAATTGACACTAAAAATGTCTCTTTGTTTTTAAGACTCGCTAACACAGGGCATAGCGGAATGATCTCAACACTGCACAGCAACTCTGTAGAAGATGCCATTTTTGCCATCAATCTCAATATCAAAATTGGTTCTAAAAAAGACATAGATTCTAATGATTTACTGGAATTTTTCATTCGTGGAATGGATTTTATTATTCAGATCAAAAAAATAAATAATGAAAGAGTGATTGAAGATGTCCTTGATGTAAAAAAAGATTTAAAGAAAGCCTTAGGAAAAAATTAACCAATAAGGAGTTTTGAACATGGAAATGAATAATGAAGATTTAAACCAAAAACATATCCCAACAGAAAATAAAGATATACAAGATTCAAATTCAAATGAATTTAAACCTAAAACCGAACGAGGTAAAAAACTCTATTTTGTATTGGATTTAAAAGCTTATGAAAGCTTAAAAACAGAATGCAAAAATAAATCTTTGAGTATGACAAAATTTTTAGAAAAAATTATTCTTGAAAAATCTCAAGATTCTCAAGAGAGAATATCTAAAATCTTTTCTTTAACCAAACTCAACAAAGAGCTTTATGATGGAACAAATGCAACTTATTCAAATATCAATCAAATTGCCTATTGTATCAATACATTTAAAATACTCAATGATGGAAAGATTGATGATTTATTAAAACTTGATTTTTTAGAGAAAATACTTGAAAGTTTTAATACCCTCAATAATGATATTCAAAACCTAAGAATCCTTATCTTAGAACTCTTATTAATTCTTGAAAACAATGGAATTGAAAATAGAAAAATTAGAAATAAACTCAAAAAGTTTGAATACAAGCTATCAAAAAATAAACCAATAGATATTAAATTTCATAATGAAATAGATCTTCAAGCGCAGAAACAAAAAAATTTCCACTCAGGAAATATCCATGTTTAATAATAAAAAATATCTCCCGTTTTATTATCTTCTATCCATTGTATTGTTTCCATTCGTCTTTGGCTATATGCTCAATTACTTTTTCCATTTAGAAACGCTTGAACATATCTATGAGTTTGAAAAAATTATTTTTAGCAATCTGAAATCTTTTAGAAGCTTTAAATTTGAAGTCTATTTAAGCGCTATCTTTGGAATTATCCCGCTTATAATTGTATTTGTCTTATCAATGCCAAAAAATCGCTCTACCACTCATGGAAAAGCCAAATGGGCAAAACGAAGCGATATTGAGACTTATTCTTTCTCCCTTATAAAATTCACTAAAGACTTCTTCAAACTCTTAAATCCTCTTTTTTGGCTTAATCCAAAAAAGTTTTTTAAAAATATCTTAGAATTTTTTAAACTTGGAATGCAGAAAAAAAATAAAATGGGTGTGAATTTTGGAAATGGGTTTATATTAGGATTATGGGAAGAGATGTCAGGAAAAAAAAGGGTATGTTACAACCAACCGCTTTCAGCCTTGATTGTCGCTCCACCGGGAGCAGGAAAAACAACAGGTATTGCCGTTCCTAATTTATTACATCTGCGCACAAGCTGTATTGTCTTGGATATTAAAGGTGAATTATGCCAATTTACCGCAGGTTATCGCCAAAAAGCCCTGAAAAATAAAATCTTAATTTTTGATCCTTTTGGAAAAGGCAATACCTTAAAATTCAATCCTTTTGATAAAAAAATTGTTTCAAAACTTGATTTTAATGGCAAACGAAAACTTGTTGATGAAATTGCCCAAACCATATTCGTAGAAGAAAAAGGAAGTGATCCGCATTGGATAAATCAAGCCAGAAACTTGTTTATTTTCTATGCACTCTATGATTTATGTGTATATGGAGAATCCGGTCTTTTTAGAATTGCCACAGCTACAATGAGAGATTATAAACCTTACATTCAACCTTTAAGTCCTTATTATGAACAATTGTGGAAGCATGATGATGAAACAGGATTATTGATACTCAAAAACGGATCGCCTGTTCAAAAACAAGATGCCGATCCTGAAAAATTATATTTCAAACAAGTCAGCGAACAAATCTATATCAACCCCCAAGATCCCAGAAATTTCTCTCAAAAAGCCAGAGATGAAAATCCTGATACAGACCAAGAGAAACCGGAAGAACAAAAAGATCCCAAAAATAAAAGACTTGATGAAATCGTCAGAGATTATGCAAGAGCCTGGTCAGGTGGAAGCGGGGGAGATGAATTCTCATCGATAAAATCTACCTACAATCGCGTAATGCAAGTTTTTACCTCTTATCAAGTCAAAAATGTAACTGATGGAATGAGTTTTGAATATGAAGATTTTAGAAAAGAAAATATCACTCTTTATATTCGAATCGCTCAAACTGATATTAATACCTTAGCTCCGCTCATTAGAATCTTGCTTGAATCCATTGCCAAAAACCTGCTTTTAAAAGAAAGTAAAAAACCTGAAGAAAGAATTTATTTTATATTAGATGAATTCGTAAGATTCGGAAAGCTTGAATTCTTATTAGAAATGCCGGCATTATCAAGAAGTTACGGAGTCGTGGTTTTATTCATTACACAATCAAACGCTTTAATTCAAAAATATTATTCCGATAAAGACGCCGAAATTTTAGGATCGACTGTTAATTACAAAATTGTTTTTAAAACAGATCAAAAATATGCCAAAGAATTATCCGAAGAAATCGGGAAATATACCAGAAAAACACAAAGTTATTCTACCGAAAAAGGAAAATTGATTTTTGGAGGAACAAGCACCTTTAATAAAGAAGGAGTAAATCTGGTAACCGAACAAGATATTTTAAATCTTGATGAGAACGATGTGATTATTTTGATCAAAGGTTTTCAAGCCACGCCTCTTAAACTCCGAACAAATCATTATTTTAAAGATAGCTCAATGATGAGTAAAATGGAATGGGAATTAAAGCCTGAAAAAACAAGTCAAAATGAACAATCTTCAAATCCTATTTTTAACAATAAATCCAAAGCCGTTCCGTTGCCTCCAAAAGAAAAAACAATCAATGAAAATCAAGTAAATAACGATGAAGGCAAATTGATTGAAGAAGAAAATACTTCTACAAATCAATCAAATATTCCTATTGAATTAACTCAAGACAAACAATTAAAACAACTAAAAATTGAATATGAGTATGCCAAACTCTTCCAAACTATAAATGATGAAGATATTCACCCTCCTTATGCGCTCAAAGACAAAAAAGAATATGTTTTAGAAATTACGGATAAAGAAATTTTAGTGAGATTGATGCCCCCAAATAATGCCAAAAACATAAACACTCAAATTTTATCCAAGCTTGAAAATGAACCTGCTATCCAACTCGCTAAAGAGAGGAATTTAAAGTTGAAATTTGATCCTGAAGAATAAAAACAGGTACCCGCATGAATAAGAAGATTCTCAAAAATAATTACTTACAAAATAAGGAGAGTGATGATGAATAACTTTTATCAAATATTCAAACTGCTAAAGATTCTAAGAATGATTAGAAGTCTTTTAAGAAAAAACAAAAAATCAAATTCAAATTCAAAACAAAGGAAATAACATGAACGATCTAAAAAACTCCGTGATTATCATTGAATCACCTAATAAGATTAAAAAAATAAGTTCCATGACAGGGGCTAAAGTGTTTGCTACCGCAGGGCATTTTTTGGAACTCAAAGATATTGAAGTATCCAAAGGTTATGCGCCCGTATTTGATTATAATGAATCTAAAAAAAAGAATATCTTTTATTATATTGCTTCCTGCAAAGATAAAAAAGTCTATATTGCCACAGACCCTGATAGAGAAGGTTACGGGATTGGTTATATGTTTTATAACAAAATCAAAAACATTGCCAAAGAGGTTTATCGAGCAGAATTTCATGAAATTACACAAAGCGGTATACAAAAAGGAATCAAAGAAGCGGTATTGTTTGTAAATACCAATAAAAAATACTATGAAGCCTTTTTAGGCAGAAGAGTTTCGGATATGTTTATAGGATATTCTCTCTCCCCTTATATTTCAAAACAACTCAATATCAAAGCCCTCTCTGCCGGCAGAGTGCAAACACCGGCTTTGAGTCTGATTGTAAAAAGAGAAGAAGAGATAGAGAAATTCGACAAATTGAGTCCTGAAGAAAAGATAAATTATGCACTGTGTGCAAATATAGAAATCTTAGGAAATGAATATATAATCAAACATATTGATGAGAATGCCAAAGAAATCAAATTTGATACACAAGCACAGGCTCAAGAACAGCTTGATAAGCTTTGTGAATGTCAAAAGGCAGTCTTAAAATCCATAGAAAAAAAACAATCCGAACAAAACCCGCCTAAGCCATTTACCACTTCAAAATTACTCAAAGCCGGATCAAAAGCTTTAAATATTTCTACAAAAGAAGTCCAAGAAATCGCACAAAAACTTTTTGAAGCAGGGCTTATTACTTATATAAGAACAGATAGTGAATTTATTTCGGAAGAATATTTAAAGGCTCATCAAAAATTTTATGAACCCATTTATCAAGAAATCTATCAATACTCAAAATACGAAGCCGGGAAAAATTCACAAGCAGAAGCCCATGAAGCAATAAGGATTACTCATGTACATACTTTAGAAGAATTAAAAAAAGTTTGTGCCAAAGAAAATATTACAAAAGAAAATGAAATCAAACTCTATGAAATGATTTTTAAAAACACTTTGACTTCGCAAATGAAGCCTGCTGTCTATGAAAATACCATACTGAAATTCAACATCAAGCTTACTTCTTTCCAAATCAAATTTAAAAACCTTATTGATGAAGGCTATTTAAAAGCCTTTCAAGAAGAAAAAGAAAGCAATCATAAAAGCGATACGCAAACTGCAAATACAAATGATACGTTAAATGCAAATCAAGAAGAAGATCCCCATACCGGTGTATTGAGAATAAATACCAATCGATTAAAAGAAAACGATCTCTTTGATGTTACGAAAATCTTTATTAAAAATATTGCCAAAACAGCTCCCAAGCGTTATGTCGAATCCGAATTTATCGAAGTTTTAGAAAGAAACGGTATCGGAAGACCCTCCACTTATGCAACCTACCTTCCCATTCTTCAAAATAAAGAATATATCAACATCGAAGGCAAAAAAAGAGAAATTGCCCCGACTGTAAGAGGCAAAAATATCATCGAATTTTTTAAAACCAATCATCATAACTGGATACTTGATATTGATTTTACAAAGAAAATGGAAAGTAAGCTTGATGAAATTACGCTAAATAAAGCAAACTATCTGGAATTTATGCAAGAGCTTCATACAAAGCTCGGTGATGAGACAGGAAATTTCGGAAAACAAAACAAAGAAAAGAAAGAGTCTAAAAAAATCCCTCCGAGCCTGAAACAAATCGAATTCTCTAAAGCAATTGCAGAGAAACTCAAACTGGATTTGCCTAAAGACTTGGAAAATGATTGCTATGTCGCAAAAGATTTTATCAATAAGCATATTGCTGCCTTTAATAAGACTAAACAGAATCAAAAAAACTGAATTTTGCCGGTTTTAGTTTGATTTGAATTGTTTTTGATCGTTTTTATATAAGGGAGAAAAAGCCTATTAAATAGCCTTATTTACGTGGTTTTAGGTATTTGAAAGTGATAAAATTTGTGTATCAAAAGATAAGGAGTATTTATGAATATAAAAGATTTGGAGCTTAAAGATTACAGCATAGAAGATTTGTTGTCTTTAAGAAATGAGTTGATTATTGATTTAAACCAATATCAAGATTTAAGTTCTCGGGGCTTTGAGTTCGATCTTGAAATCATCTTTCAGACTGAATTGGCGTTGTTGGAGATTGATGAGTTGCTGAACAAAAAGTTGCTGAACAAAAAAGGATAAATAATGAAAATTCAGATTGTGAAAAAATTTGATGTTAAAAAATTAGACGAAGATAAAAAGTTTTTTAAAACAGGCGAAGCAGGAAAGATTCTATATGAGTTTCTTGATTTTCATAGTTTTATCAGACATTTTTATAAAGTCCCCAATCTCAATACTCAAAAAGAAATAAATACATTTTGGAAAAAATTTGAAGTCAATGAAGAAACATTGAATTCAAAAAAAATCTTAGAGTTTATTGACAATAGTGATCTTTATCCCGAAATTGATATTGAAAACTTTGAAGTAAAAATGCTTGATAAAAATTTCGGGGATTTTTATTTTTCAGATTTTGAAGAACATTACAAAAAAATCCCTTTATTGGTTGAAGGGAATCAAATTGAGTGTTCAGGGCGCTTTGAATTTATATCAGATATTTGCTGTATGGGCATTTGGAGCAATGGAGAATTCTTAATTATCCCTCATGGGTTTGGAAGTGATGGTTTTTATCATGGCTATGTTTTTGAGAAACCTATCTCTTTTTTGAGAGAGGGATATAAACTCTTGATTGATGAAATCCCTATTGAGAGTATTTCAAAAAGTGATTGTGTGCCGGATTATGTGGAATTTAGCCAAAAGGGCAATTTCAGGATTTGGAAACAACCTCAAGCAGAATACATTGTTTTGGAGAGATTATTTTAATCCCTCCAATAAATTGAATTAAAATTAAAAATATACAAGGAGTAAAATTATGTATAACAAAGTCATTATGGTAGGGAATTTAACCCGTGATGTAGAATTGAAATATTTACCCAACGGATCTGCATTGGCAATTTTAGGGCTTGCAAGCAATCGCAAATATAAAAAACAAGATGGAACACAAGGGCAAGAAGTGTGTTTTGTAGATGTCAAACTCTTTGGCAGGGGAGCAGAAGTGGCTAATGAATATCTCAGAAAAGGTTCGAAAGTTTTGATTGAAGGACGCTTGAGTTTGGAGAGTTGGACAGATCAACATGGCACAAAAAGAAGCAAGCATACCATCATGGCTGAAAGCATGCAAATGATGGATACCAAAGCCCAAACCCAAGAACTTGCCCAAGAAGAGAATGCCCGGAGTGAAAACCCAACAACCAATGTCTCTTCCGGTGTTTCAGACACTCCAATACAAGAGAATGCCCAAGCACCCTCAAAAGAATCTCAAGAATCTTCTGCCAAACACGAAGAAATTATTTCTCTTTTAGGTGAAGGTGAAGAAATTCCATTCTGAAATATCCTTAATAAAGATATTTCAGCTAAATTTGCGCTAGCATTTTTCTAAAGTTTTAGAAAATAAAGGATAAATAAATAAATAAATAGAGAATTTATCAAAAAAATCAATTATTAATTATTTATTTTTAAGAATTATTTAAATACACTTCTTGCTTATTATTATGAAATATATTTAATAAATACAGAGGTTTCATAATAAATAAAGCAACACATTGACAGAACAGAAAGGAAAAATCATGAAAAAGGTAATCGGTTTATCGGTTGCAACATTATTGTTAGGGAATACTTTTATTGTAGCAGATCAGCTTGATGATGAGATCAAAAGATTGGAAAAAGAAAATAAGATCTTAGAACTCCAAAATCAAAGAAAGGAATTGGAATTACAGAATCAACAGACAGAAGCAAAAGGTAAAATGACTAATAAAAACTTAACTTCTGTAAATAATGTTCCAAACAAATCAAATAAAGATTCAAAAAATGGATTCTTTTTGGGGGTAGAGGGGAATTTGGGAAAATTTATTTTTACTCCTTATGACACTGAAAGTACATTCTTCCAACCAAGCCTTTCCACTACTTTTGATATAGGTTTAGTCGGAGGTTATCAACATTACTTCGGAGAATCCCAAAGACATGGGTTAAAAGTATCTGCTCATTTGTATTCGGGGTATATTTCTTCTAATTTAGACACAAAAATAAATCAGAGAGATAGCGACGGAAATCTTACAAGTAACTTGATAGCTCTAAGAAGTAGTTATTCCTACATTCCAATTAAAGTCGGTTTAGATGTTAAATACCTCTGGGATTTCTTTGAAAAAGGTAAGCATACTTTAGGTTTAAATGTCGGTTTGGGGTATGAGTTTAGTGTTTATACAGGAGGGAAAATAATGACTAAAAGTATAGACGGTTATTTAAAAACTAATAAAATTAACAATATCTTTTCGAATATGATTTATCCCGTCATCGGATTGCATTATTATTATGGACATCATCAGTTTGAAGTGATGTATCGCTATAACAGCGTTAATAAAGGTTTCGTTTTATTAAAAAATATTGATTATAATTATTGTCAAAAAGCCACTATAGGTTCCTTTTCTTACCTCACACTCAATTATGCTTATCGGTTTTAAAATATAAATAAAAATTAAGGAGTTCATATGAGATTAATTCTGGCATTAATATTACCTTGGCTATCGTTTTTTACTATAGGTAAGCCTATATCAG